>RPQK01000341.1 GCA_003819755.1 Acidobacteriota bacterium
ACCCTCTCTGCCTGCCCATCGGTCAGCAACGGGTATAGGGGCAAAGAGACAATGCGTGAACAGACATCCTCAGCCACGGCACATTGGCCCGGGTGGCAGCCAAAAGTCCGTTGGTAATAGGTTGTCAAATGCACCGCTTCAAAATGTAACCCGGTGCCGATCCCGCCGCCTGTCATTCTTTCGATGAAACCCGCCCGGGTTCCCTTGGGCACAAGGATGGGGAAGAGGTGCCAGGCGTGTTTATACCGATACGTCGGCGCACCGGCCAGCGTCACTTCGTCCAGCCGGGACAACTCTTCCGAGTAGTAACGTGCGATTTCAGAACGCCGTTCGTTAAAAGCTTGAAGCCGCCGGAGTTGATGGACTCCGAGTGAGGCATGGAGGTCAGTCAGGTTGTACTTCAGTCCGGGAAGCAGGACGTCGTAGCTCATCCCGCTTTTCCCAGTGGAGTAGGCTTTCCAAGCGTCGCGCTCGATCCCATGAAAACGCCACTTCTTCATGCTCGCGGCCAGTTCGGCATCGGCGGTGGTGCTCATCCCTCCTTCTCCCGTGGTGATGTTCTTAATCGGGTGAAAAGAGAAGCAGGCGACCGCCGTGCCGTGAGCCGCGCAGTTCCCGATCGGAAAGCCCTCATACGAGGCGCCCAGGGCATGGGCAGCGTCTTCGATAATCTTGATATCCGGTCGCCCGAGTCCGTCCAGTGTTTGCCTGATCCCTCGGAGGTCCACGGGAAGGCCGGCATAATGCACCGGGATGACAGCTTTCGTTTGGGGTGCAACAACCGACGCCATCGAAACCGGATCAATGTTCCAGCTCAGCCGGTCGATGTCACAGAATACCGGTTTGGCGCCGGCATTGACGATGACATTGGCAGTCGCGGGCCACGTTAAGGCAGGGACGATGACCTCGTCTCCGTGCCGGAAACCGAGGGCGAGCATCGCGACGTGCAAGGCGGCCGTGCACGACGAAAAGGCCAAGGCGTGCTCAGCCCCCGTCATCCTTCGGAAATCCGCTTCCAGCCGTTCGCACCTCGGTCCGGTCGTGATCCACCCGGACCTCAGGCAACTGACGACCTCCTGGATCTCATCCTCACCGATAGACGGACGGCTGAAGGGAATAAAAGTCTGTTCCGACATAAGGCGTTCTCTCAACGCTGCAGCACTCGCAAGGCGGTGGGCTGAGTCATGCCGACGATCCTGCCCTTGTCCATCCGCACGACGACGTCGGCGAGCCTGATGGTGCTTGACCGGTGGGCTATGACGATCACCGTTGCCCGGCCGGCCAGTCCCCGCAGCACCTGGTTGATTTTCGATTCCGAATCCGGATCGATCTGACTGGTCGGTTCATCCAGCAGCAGGATCCGCGGTTTGCGGAGCAGCGCTCTTGCAATAGCGAGGCGCTGTTTCTGCCCTTCCGAGAGCCCTGATCCCAGCTCCCCGAGCAGGGTCAGATAGCCCTTCGGGAGCGGTTTGATGAATTCGTCGACACATGCCGCCCGGGCGGTTGCGATCAGACGTTTGCGCGAGGCTTTCGTGCCAAAGAGCAGGTTCTGCACGATGGTTCCGTTAAATAGAACCGACTGTTGGGGCACCATTCCTATCTGTCTTCGGAGGCTGGACAGGCCCACGGTGGAGATGTCCCGGCCGTCAATGAGGATCCGGCCGCGCTCGGGCTCGAAAAGCCGCGGCAGCAAGTTGAGCAAGGTACTCTTGCCCGCTCCGTTTTCGCCCACCAACGCGACGATCTGGCCGTAATCAATGCGCAGGTTGACATTCTCAACAGCCGGAGCCGGCCTGTCTGGATAGGAAAAGGTGACGCCTTGAAACTCAATATACCCGGAGTGCGGGGGCAGAGAGGTGACGGGCTCCGCCCGCAGCAATTTCCGCCCGTAGTTCTCCTGCGGCATCTCGAGGACCGCGAAGAGGCGGGTCGCCGCCACGTCTGCCTCCTGGATCTTGTGAGCGACCTTGCCGACGGTTCGCAGGCTCTGGCTTGCCCCGCTGAGCGCGAGGAGAAGTGCCAGGACACTCGGAGCCTCGACGCTCCGCCGGAACACGAACCAGGCGGCTATGCAGGCGATAGTGGCAACCCCGAACACCGTGATGACCTCTACGGCCGGCGATCCGAGAGCTTTGACGCGGCGGCTCCGAAGATCGCAGCGCAGATGTCTCCGGCTCGCCGCCCGGAACCTCTCCTGCACCTCCCGCTCCGCCTGGTGGACTTTGATGACTGGGATCGCCCGAAGCGCCTCCTGGAGCGTCCCGAGCATGCCTGCATTTTCGACGAGCAGCCGCGTCGTTGCGGCACGGATGGAATGCCCCAACCTGCTCATCAGCAGTCCGGTCGGAATTGCACCGGCCAGACACAGCAGAGCCAGCCTCCAGTCAAGTGCGAAGGCGACCACCAAGGCGGCCATCGCCTGAAGCAAGTCGCAGCTTGTCTTGCCGACCAGTGCCGCATATCCCTGTGCCAGCACTTCGGTGTCGGCGATCAGACGGCTCAGACACTCGGACGAGCCCAATCTCACAGAATCCGACAAAGGCAGGTGAAGAGTGTGGCGAAAAACGCGAGTCCGCCAGGAGTGGGCCGCGCACCGAACGACCCGGGCGCTCAAGATTTCGTCGGCGTAGGCGGCGAGGCTCGAAACAACTGCGGCGATGCAAATGACCGCCATAAGCACGTTGAACGCCCAGAAGGGATCCGTAGGAAACGCACGCAGGACCACGTGGGCCGAGGACCGGAAAATATCCGGCATTCCCGGGTGCTGGAGGTACTGTCGGACAAGTTGGGCGGGAGAGCTACCCAAGAGGAGCTGAAAAACAGGGAGGAACAGACCCAGGCCGGTGCCGAAGCCTATCGCCGAAGTGATCATTGCGGCGAGTGAAAGGGCCAGGCTGCGCCTGGCTTTAAACAAAACCAGGGTGGCTTTCCAAAAAGAAAGAGACGCGGCACCAGACAAATGATCCCCCCTCAATGCGGGATCATTCTACCCGATGGCGCTCGCGCGCCTGAAAGCGAAAAACCGGAGATGTCGCATCATGTCGTGATGGTGGACACGGACGGACACGGACGGACCTCGAGAATTCGTCCATGTCCGTCCGTGGTGCTTCAGCGTTAGACCGTCGCCGGTGAAGCCTCAGGCTCGACTGACGCCGGGGTCTGGGCGTTAAACGTGAACTGGTCGCGTTCGTAGTCGATGACCACCCTCTGCCCGTCGCGAACGGTGCCCTGGAGCAGGAGCACTCCCAGCTTGTTCTCGATGTTCTTCTGGATCGCGCGCTTTAGAGGCCGGGCGCCGTAAGCCGGATCATAGCCGATCCGGACCAGACTTCGGCTGGCCTCAGGAGTCAGCTCGATCTCGATGTGACGCTCCGCCAAACGGGCGCGGAGCCGCTCCAGCTGGATCTGGACGATGTCCATCAGGTGCTCCTCGGACAGCGCATGGAACACTATTGTTTCATCAACACGGTTCAGGAATTCCGGCCGGAAGGAACGCCGCAGCTCTTCGAGCACGGCATCCTTCATCCGCTCGTACTCGGAGCCGTCGAAACCGCCCTGGTAAGCGAGAATTCTCTGGCTCCCAAGGTTCGAGGTCATGATGACGATCGTGTTCTTGAAGTTGACGGTCCGTCCCTGACCGTCCGTCAACCGGCCGTCATCGAGGATCTGCAACAGCACGTTGAAAACATCGTGATGCGCCTTCTCGATCTCGTCGAACAGGACCACGCAATACGGGCGTCGCCGGACCGACTCGGTCAGCTGACCGCCTTCTTCGAAACCGACGTATCCGGGCGGAGCCCCGATCAGCCGAGCAACGGTATGCTTCTCCTGGTACTCGGACATATCCAGACGAATCATCGCCCGCTCATCGTCGAACAGAAATTCGGCCAGTGCCCGCGCCAGTTCAGTCTTGCCCACACCGGTTGGCCCCAGGAAGATGAAGCTCCCGATCGGCCGGTTCGGATCCTTGAGACCGGACCTGGCACGGACGACCGCCTGGGCGACCGCGTCCACCGCCTCTTCCTGGCCAATGACCCGCTTGTGCAGCTCGTCTGACAGGTGGAGCAGCTTCTGAACCTCTCCTTCCAGGAGCTTTGAAACCGGGATGTTCGTCCAACGGCTGACGACTTCCGCAATGTCCTCCTCGTCAACTTCCTCCTTGATCATCGCCGTCCCGGCGTGTTTCTGATTCAGCTGTTGCTCCTCGCTCTTCAACTGGTTCTCGAGCTGCGCCAGCTTCCCGTACTTCAGCTCCGCCACACGGTTCAGGTCGTACTGCCGCTCGGCCTTCTCGATCTCGAGCTTGGTCTGCTCGATTTGCTCCCGAAGCGAGCGCAGCCGCTGGACCGCCCTTTTTTCCGATTGCCACTGGGCCTTCATCGCGTCAGCCTCGGCCTTCAGGTTGGCCAGCTCTTTTTCGAGTTTGGCGAGTCGTTCTTTGGAGGCCTCATCTTTCTCCTTGCGCAAAGCCTCACGCTCGATCTCGAGTTGCATGACCCGTCGCAGAATCTCGTCGAGCTCCGACGGCATCGAATCGATCTCTGTTCTCAGTTTGGCGGCCGCCTCATCCATCAGATCAATGGCCTTGTCGGGGAGAAAGCGATCGGAGATGTAGCGGTCGGAGAGCACCGCCGCAGCCACCAGCGCGCTGTCCTTCATCCGCACACCGTGATGGACCTCATATCGTTCCCGCAACCCGCGCAGGATTGAAATCGTGTCCTCAACCGAAGGCGGTTCCACGATGACCGGTTGGAAACGGCGCTCCAAGGCCGCGTCCTTTTCGATATGCTTCCGATACTCGTCGAGCGTGGTGGCACCGATACAATGAAGCTCTCCGCGAGCCAGCATGGGCTTCAACAGGTTTCCAGCGTCCATCGAGCCTTCCGCCTTCCCTGCCCCGACCACCGTATGCAGCTCATCGATGAAGAGAATGATCTCGCCCTCGGATTCCTGGACCTCCTTCAAAACCGCTTTCAGCCGCTCCTCGAATTCACCGCGATATTTCGCACCCGCAATCAACGCGCCCATATCCAGCGAGACGACCCGTTTGTCTTTGAGTCCTTCGGGTACGTCACCGCGCACAATTCGCTGAGCGAGGCCTTCCACGATGGCAGTCTTGCCCACGCCCGGTTCGCCGATCAGCACCGGGTTATTCTTCGTCCTGCGGGCCAGCACCTGGATCACACGGCGGATTTCCTCATCCCGCCCAATGACCGGATCAAGCTTGCCCTGGCGAGCTGATTCCGTCAGGTCGCGCCCGTATCGTTCAAGGGCCTGGTAGGTGGCCTCCGGGGTCGGTGAAGTGACCCGCTGGCTGCCCCGAACCTCTCGCAAGGCTTGAATCAGACGCTCGCGCGTCAGGCCGATTTGCCCGAGCAGCCTTCCAGCCGGCCCCTTGTCATCGGTCATCGCCAGAAGGGCGTGCTCGACCGAAATATATTCATCCTTGAGCCTTGCGGCTTCGTCCTCCGCCTGCGCCAGCACCCGATTCAGCCGTCCCGTAACGTAGATTTGATCGGGCGGAGCGCCGGTGGGTCCGGTGACCTTCGGCATCTTCTCGAGCTCCTGGGAGAGTCTCTGCTGCACCAACTCCGGGGATACTCCTGCCTTAGTCAATATCGGAGCAGTCAGCCCCTGCTCCTGTGCCAGAAGGGCTTCCAACAGATGCTCCACATCGACTTGCTGGTGACTATGCCGGATGGCAAGCGACTGCGCCGCCTGCAAAGCCTGCTGCATTCTTTCGGTGAAGCGATTGATGTCCATACTTGAGACTACATAAGAGTTGATAGGAGGATTGTCAACTCTGGCTTGACTCGTTGGCCCCGCCTACGGCTCCACCCTGATCACGCGCAGTCCCGTCGGAGGCGACGGCGGGGGGCCGGCCTGCTCTATCAGGTTTGAATGCAAGCGAACTGATTTCGAGCTCAATTCGATGCCACGGCCACCTGTCGTGCGGCCAACCTGGATGTGGTCGATTTCAACATCGCTGCTCTCTGAGTCGACCTTCAGCCCCGACTTATACGTTCCCCTCACCTGGAGTCCGTACTTCACGGGTGGCTCACCGCTTCCTGTAAGGCGAAGGTGACTGGTACTCTGCACCTTCAGGGCCACCTTGGCAGAACCGTCGAAAACGACCGCCCCTCCAAAGTTGCGAAACACGACGGGCGCTCCGGCCGCTCCGTCAAAGTTCCTCAGCGTCAGACTGACCCGAGAACCGGCGGCGATGCAGACGTTATCTCCAGGTTTGACATTACGGAAGTTACCCTTACCGTCGGCAGCCTTAACAGAGAGACCAATCATATGATCACATTCACCACTCCGTGCTTGAAGTAATGAGGCAGGCAAAGAAGCAGATAAGACAATGAGGCAAAAAGCTAAATTAGTTCTTCTCATCGGACTACTCCCTACTCCAGAAAAGACAGGGCCGAAGAAGAACGGATGCAGTAACTAGAATAACAGAACCGGGCGTTGTCTTGCTTTTGCCCGAGTAGCGGCGGATCAGACAGGCTGAGAAAACACTGGACTTTTCGACAGGGCATCAAGCAGATTACCGAAGAGGGAAAACCGAGTGTTCCGAAGAGTTGTCAGCGAAGCAGAGTCGGTCGATCAGGCGATTAGCAAAATCCAGGCCGAGGCGCCGGCCGGTTACGAAATCCTGCAGACAGAGGTTCTCGCGGAAGCGAAAGAGGACACGATCACTTGCTCGGCGGGGACGACGGAGAGCGCCTTCAGCAAAGCTCGTCACAAGGTTCCGAAGGGAGCCAATCTGACGGATCAGACGGAACTGCGGCAAGCCGGCTCGGAGACTCTGACAGTAGACGCGGCTGATGAAGCCGCCGCCCGCGCGCAAGTTGAACGTCAAATCGAAGAGGGTACCAAGATTCAGTTCGTAAAACTCGAAAGCGCGGGAAGTAACGGCTTCCTGGGTTTCGGGAAGAAGCCTAACCGATATAAAGCTCAAGTTTTTCATCCGGCGTTGGTCAGAATCGGCTACCGGGTCACGGCCAAAGTTTCAGCCACCCTGATGTCTAACCAGGCAGCCGGGGAAGCCCGTTCGGCCGTCCAGGAGCTGATCGATCTTCACCACCAGTCGGATCCCGCAGGTTCAGGCGGCGGGGCGAGAGAGCAGATGCGACAAGTCGGCCAGCGCCTCGAGAGCATCGGCGGCATTGACCTGATGCTCGCCACTCACACACTCTTCAGCCGCGAGCGCCCAAAAGGCAAACGACTTCTGGAGCAAGCCTGGGACGGAATTGGCGCCTGGATAGGGTAGTGGCTGCCGCGGTTGAGAACTCGAAGTTGCCGGCAACTTCGGTTTTTTCACACCTCCTCAGCGGTCAGCGGTCAGCTGTCACCTGTCAGCAGTTTTGGCTCCTCCCCTAAATTCCCTTATCATTGAATTAACGGCACTTATCCTCGCCGCTACTTCTTATGCCTTCTCGAATTGAGGACTACGGCCTGATAGGCGACTGCCAGACCGCGGCATTGGTCGCCAAGAACGGATCGATCGACTGGCTCTGTTTTCCGCGTTTTGATTCTCCCGCCTGCTTCGCCGCCCTCCTGGGAACGGAGGAGCATGGTCGTTGGGAGTTGTGCCCCATTGATGAACCGAAGGGCGTCAGCCGATGCTATCTTCCCGGAACGCTGATTCTGGAAACCGAATACCAGATGGCGTCGGGAGCGGTGAAAGTTCTCGATTTCATGCCAATCAGGAGGGAAGATCCGGACGTGGTGAGGATCGTGTCCGGCGTTCGCGGCAGCGTCAAGATGAGAACCGAACTGGTTCTGCGGTTTGATTACGGATCCGTCATCCCCTGGGTCAGGAGGCGGGAG
>RPQK01000342.1 GCA_003819755.1 Acidobacteriota bacterium
CCTTGAAGGCGCTCGGGTGGTCGGCACGATCGTGGCCCACAAGAGAGGCGAGAAAGTGCTGGTCTTCAAGTTCAAGAAGCGGAAGATGTACCGCAAACTCCGCGGTCACCGGCAAAGCCTCAGCCAGGTCTCGATCTCGAAGATCGAGCTCTCCCAGAAGGATAAGGAGTAGCGTATGGCACACAAAAAAGGACTCGGCAGCTCAAGGAACGGCCGCGACAGTCATGCTCAGCGGCTGGGCGTCAAGCGCTTCTCCGGGCAGTTGGTCAGTGGCGGTTCCATTCTCGTCCGGCAGCGCGGCACTCCATTTAAACCGGGACGCAATGTCGGGCGGGGCAGCGACGACACACTGTTCGCGAAAATAACCGGCGTCGTAGAGTTCCAGGATCGCGGCAGCAAGGGCAAATTCGTCCACATCGTCCCGCAAACTGCCTGACAAGGCGACAGGGTGACAAGGTGACAAGGTGTTTGAAGGCCGGCCTCTCTCACCGTTTGATCTTGTCACCCTGTCACCTTGCCACGTTGTCACCCTGTCACCTTGTCACCCCTCCATGTTCGTAGATCATGCGAAGATTTACATTAAAGCGGGCAACGGCGGAAACGGATGCCTGGCGTTCCGGCGGGAAAAGTACGTTCCAAAGGGAGGTCCAAGCGGCGGGAACGGCGGTCACGGCGGCAGTATCTTCCTGCGCACCAATCCTCACCTGAACACCCTCCTTGCTTTCAAGTATCAGCAGCATTTCCAGGCCGAACGAGGCCGGCACGGCGAGGGCAGTAACCGCCACGGCCACGATGGAGAAGACCGGCTCATTGAAGTCCCGGTCGGTACGCAGGTCTATGATGAAGCGACCCACGAGCTTCTGTTCGATTTAGACCGCCCGGAGATGACCGTACTTGCGGCGAAGGGCGGCCGGGGCGGCCGTGGCAATGCCTCGTTTGCGACTTCGACCAATCAGGCGCCCCGCCGGGTGGAGCAGGGCCATGCCGGCGAAGAGAAGGTCCTGGTCCTCGAGCTCAAGGTTTTGGCTGATGTGGGGTTGGTCGGGTACCCGAATGCCGGCAAGTCAACCCTGATCTCCGTCATTTCTGCCGCTAAGCCGAAAATCGCCGACTACCCTTTCACGACACTCAGCCCCAACCTGGGCGTTGTGCAGTATGACGAATACTCCACCTTTGTCGTCGCCGACATCCCGGGATTGATCGAAGGTGCCCACGGGGGAAGTGGGCTGGGAGACCAGTTCTTGAGGCATGTGGAACGGACGAAGCTCCTTGTTCACCTGATCGACGTGAGTGATCTGGGGGAGCCGGATCCAGTCCACGCCTACGAGACCATTCATCACGAACTGGAGCTGTACAGTCCCGAACTGGTCAAAAAGAAACAGATTGTAGTGGCTTCCAAGATCGATGCGGCCAGCTCAGACCGCCAGGCGAGGTTGGAGGAGTATTGCCGAACGCACGATCTGCTACTCCAGAAGATATCGGCGGTGACGGGGCAGGGAATCCGGGAGCTGAAAGATCGCATCGTGGAGCAACTGAAAGAGAGGCAGCCGTGAAGATCGGGATTCTCGGCGGGAGCTTCGATCCGATCCACCAGGGGCACGTTTATATTGCGCTGCGCCTGATCGGTGTTTTCCAGCTTGATAAGGTCTGGTTCATGGTGGCCCGCGTTCCTCCTCACAAGGAAAAGAAAAAGATCAGCGCATCGTACCACCGGTACGCGATGACCGTGCTGGCCTTGCAGGAATATGAGCAGCTGGTGGCTTCGACCTGGGAACTCGAGCGAGACGCTCCCTCATTCACCGTTAACACTCTGAGTGAACTGGCGCGCACGCGTCCGGCTGACCGCTTCTGCTTCATCGCGGGGAGTGATTCCTTACGAGACCTCCACTCCTGGAAGGATTATGGTAAACTCCTCCTTGAACACTGTTGCGTGTTCGTCCAGCGTCCGAGTTTTCAGGTAGATGTAGCGGAATTACCTCTTTCGGGGACGCTGAAGGAAGTGATACAACCGATTTGTTCAGAGACTCAGTACGAGATACAAGCCGGTCGTTCTTTTCTTGTCACTCTAGATCCTCCTGCCGTCAGTTCAACCGCGATACGCGACGCGCTTGCTGCAGGCGAGACTCCTTCCCCGCAAGCTGTGTCCCCCTCGGTCCTTGCATATATCTCCAAATACCGACTCTATGAAAACAACCGAAGCCGTCCTGAAGAAGGTCTGCGAGACCATTGACAGCAAAAAAGGCGAGGAGATCTTGGTCCTTGATGTCTCTAAGATCTCGTCGTTCACAGACTTCTTTGTGATCTGCCACGGATACAACGAGCGGCAGAATCAGGCAATCTGCGACGGAATCATGGAACGTCTGAAAAAAGAGGAGAAGATTACTCCGAATCACGTCGAGGGTTACCAGCAGGCCGAATGGATACTGATGGACTACCTCGACTTTGTCGTCCATATCTTCTCGCTTCAAGCGAGACAGTTCTACAAGCTCGACAAGCTGTGGAGCGACGGTCTTGCGGTCCAGCCAGAAGCCCTGGGGGCGTGAGGCTGCCTCAAAGGGACCCCAAGGACCTCAAAGACCTCAAGGACCTCTAAAACGAAAAACACCCAACCCGTCTTTGAGGTCTTTGGGGTCCTTTTGCTCTCCTCCCCGCTAACCCCTACTTGCGGTGATTCAGTTTCGCGTATAAAATAGTTTGTTTCGTGCGCTTCAGGTTTGTGTGGATAGGCAAAACCAGAGACCGGCTGTTGGCCGAACTGGAGGATGGGTATCTCAGACGCCTGGAGCATTTCATACCGACAGAGCGAATCTGGGTGCCCGAGCTCAAGAAGGACAACCAGAGCCAGGTCAGCGCCCGGCTCGATCGGGAAGCCCGAAGCCTTGAGCGAAAGGTCAAAGAGGGATACCTCGTGGTGCTCGACGAAGCGGGCCGTGAGTTCTCTAGCTCGGAGCTATCGGCTAGGCTTCAGGAACTGATGAACCGCGGCGTACACGAGGTGAGCTTCGTGGTCGGCGGATATGGTGGGGTGCCTGAACCGATTAAGCAGTTGGCAAGTCTTAAGTGGTCACTGGGAAAGCTGACCCTGCCTCATGAACTCGCTCGAGTCGTACTTCTCGAGCAGGTGTATCGTTCCATGAGCATGATCAGAAGCCTTCCCTATCACAAGTAGGAGACGGAGGTTCTTCATTAGATGGAAGCCAAAGAGATGGATCGATTCCGACAGATTTTGCAGGGGAAAAAGGCCGAACTTATTGCCCTCATCCAAAAGACCGAGAACTACGGTCGCGAGGCGGATAACGAGAGCGAGACCATGGACATTGCCGACAAGGCGACCAGTTCCTACACCAAGGAGTTCATGTTCAGCAAAAGTAACAACGACCGCCAACTAATGCAGATGATCACCGAAGCCTTGGCACGGATCGAAGACGGCGCGTTTGGCGAGTGCCTCAACTGCGGGGAAGACGTGGAAATTCGCCGCCTGGAGGCCGTGCCCTGGGCCCGACTCTGCAGAAACTGCCAGGAACTCGCAGAAGAAGGACGCATCTAGCCTTTCCCGAACAGATTTTTTCGTAGATTTCCCAAAAGCCGCGTTATAGATAGCATGAGGATCTATAACGCGGCTCGTTGCTTGGTGGGAGCTCTGCTTTTCCCCCAATCGTGTGTCGTATGTGGTGCCTGGGTAGTTAACCCGCAGTTCAGTCCCCTTTGTCGAACCTGTCTCGATAACCTGGAAACCCATCAGTACCCGACCTGCCACTACTGCGGTCTCGGTTTGCCAGGCAGCTTGTCCGACCTTGATTGTGTGTGCGCGCTCTGCCGGGCAGGCGAGCGCTCCTTTGACTGGGCGCGTTCGACCGGACCCTACGAGGGGAAGCTCAGAGATGTCATCCGGAAGTTCAAGTTCGACGGCTTTCGAAGATTGGCCTACCCGCTTGCCCGGCGGCTGGCAAACGAATACTCGTTCCATCGAGGCCCGTTCACAGCCGATTCCCTGGTGCCGGTTCCTCTCCATCGGAGGCGCAAGAGGGAACGAGGCTTCGACCAGACACTCGCCCTCGCCCGCATCCTCGGCTCTCAGTTGGGGCTCCCCGTTCTGCGGGCGGTCCGCCGGGTGCGCTACACTGCGCCGCAGTTCGGCCTTGACCGGTTGGAGCGAACGAAGAACGTCCGGGGCGCGTTCAAAATCTCGTGCGACGAACGAGTTGCGGGCAGACGACCCCTGCTGGTGGATGATGTGATGACTACCGGAGCGACAGTTTCCGAGATCTGCAGTCTGCTCCGGAAAGAGGGTCATGCCCAGGAAATCATGGTGCTGACCGTCGCGCGTGCACAGCTCTTTCGAGACGGGTTCTAGGTTTCCGCTGCCCGGTTGCGCGCTGCTTTTCGAAGAGTCGACAAGGCGATGGTCGGTCCCTCGGCCTTGCGCGTGACGTCGTGCTCTTCCTTGCATTCCGACAGGGCGAGCAACGATTTCATCACCACTGACAGGGCGTTGAAGATCTCTTTGTCGTCACGCTGTAGTAGCGTGTTACAAAGGCGCAACAACTCCAACTGTTGGGGCGAGTAGGTTTCGGCTTGGGATTTCGGCTTGCGGCCCCGCCCTGCAAACAGTTGATTCATGATGCACCGCCCGCTCGGAGTCACAGGGCATCTCTCGCCTTGCACCTCGCCGGCAGGCTCGCGGTCCAGAAGAGCGGTCAGGGGTACTCCCAACGCCTGGGAAATCTTGCGAAGCGTCTTGATTGACGGGGTGATACGGTCGTTTTCGAGTCGTGACAGGTATGACACCGCCAACCCGGAAATGGTCGAAATTTCTCGCTGGCTGAGTTTCGACTGCAGCCGCAGCTTCAGGATCTTCTTCCCAACGTTCATGGAGTTTTCCGCGCCTCTCTATCTGGTTTTAACCCGTTTACACGACAATCAAGCGTATTCTAGAACAGAAATTGCCGTGAATGTAAAAGAAAATTTGCGAAGACCACAGGAAATCGGCATTTGGGGGGTAATTGATTGTGATGGAAATAACAAGTTTGGGGGTGGGGCCGGAAGCCGACCGGCTGGTCGGTGACCGGACTGACCGTTGCCCGCTGCCCGCTGACCGGTGAGGTGGCGCCGAACTTAGTCGATCAGCAAATTCCCTCTTAGACTGACACCGTTTGCACTACAATAGGGCCTTTCTTGATGCGGATATGATTTCACGAAGATTGCCGGCCCTTGTCACCCTCTTCATCGCGAGCGCGACTTATGCCGCAGCACAGTCCCCGTTGCCAATGGCCGACCCTGCGGCAGTCGGCATGGCGCCGGAACGGCTTGCCAGAGTCGACGGGGTGGTAAGCGAGGCCATCCAGCGGGGGGAGGAGCCTGGTGCCGTCGTGGTGATCGGTCGGAGGGGACAGTTGGTTTACCGCAAAGCGTTTGGGCAACGCGCCACCCTGCCGGTGGCGGAGCCGATGACCGAGGATACGATTTTCGACGCCGCCTCCCTCACCAAAGTCATCGCGACTGCGACGGCGGTCATGATCCTGGTCGAGGAAGGGCGGCTTTCCTTCACCGATACCGTCACCGGATATATCCCCGGCTTCGCCGAGAACGAAAAAGGGAAGATCACCTTGCTGCAGTTGCTGACTCACTACTCGGGGCTTCGTCCGGACCTGGATCTTAACGAGCCTTGGGTGGGTTACGACACCGCCATATCCCTTGCCTGCAAAGAGAAGCCGATCGCGCTGCCCGGCGAGAAGTTTATCTACAGTGACATTAACTACTTCCTCCTGGGCGACATAGTCTCAAGAGTGAGCGGACAGACGCTCGCGCAGTTTGCCAAGGAACGAATCTTCACTCCTCTCGGGATGAAGGACACCGGTTTCCAGCCGGATCTGCAGCTGATTTCACGGATTGCGCCGAGTGAGCCGCGCGACCGGGTCATGCTGCGCGGCACCGTACACGATCCGACGGCTTTTCGAATGGGAGGGGCCGCCGGCCACGCCGGCCTTTTCACCACCGTCGATGATCTGGCGATTTTTGCCCAGATGCTGTTGAATCAGGGGACGTTCAACGGCACCCGCATCCTGTCGCCGCTTGCTGTTCTGGCAATGACGACGCCCCAGTCTCCGGTTGGCATGAACGCCTTCCGGGGCATCGGCTTTGACATACGGACTTCATTCAGCAGTACGAGAGGTGATCTTTTTCCCGTCGGATCTTTTGGTCATACTGGATTTACGGGGACTTCGCTATGGATTGATCCATGGACCGAAACGTTCGTTATTGTGTTCACGAGCCGACTACATCCCGAAGGTAAAGGGAATGCGAGTCCGATCCGAAAGAGAGTGGCCTCGGTTGTGGCCGCATCGATCCTCGAAATCCCTTCGGTTCGAGACTTCTATCGCCACTAATGTCGCAACGCTGCCCGGTCTGTAAAAGCAGGTTATGGACGGACCCGATCTTCACGCCTTCCCGATTGGTCTGCCCCAGGTGCGGAGCGGTTTTCAGGCCCACTGTTCCTTGGGCGGCATTTCGAATCCTGGTCGGGATCGTACTGGTCCTCAGTATCACCCTGGTCTTCTTCCTGGTACGGCACAAGCCTTGGCTGGTTGCCTTCCTGGCCGTCCTGTTTCTCTTTTTCTGGTTTCTCCCCAGGCTCGTGAACCTCCAGCACATCTCTAACGAACTGGGCTTGTCCGAAGGGGTGATGGACCCCGATCGCATGCGGCTGAAATTCGACGACAAGTTCGTCGAGAAACAGGATCAGGCACAGGAAGAAAGACAGTTTCGGACACTCCTTTTTCTGTTCCTCATGGTGGTGATCCTGGCGCTGGCCTTGATCTGGGTTGTTCGATCGTAGTGTCTGGTAGGGATTTATCCACGAACCAACACGAACAAAATCTTCTGTTCGTGTTGGTTCGTGCTGGTTCGTGGATAGCTCTCTCCCTTGACACACCTTCACCCCGCCACCTCGGGTATACTTCTACAACATGACGCGACGAGAAGAACTCTACACGGAGTTGATGCGGGATGTTGACTTCGTGCTGGGCGGCGAAACGGATCCGGTCGTCTGGATGGCCACTCTCTCCTGCCTGATCAAGCAGAGGCTTGGCTTCTTCTGGGTTGGTTTTTACCGCGTCGTCAAGGGAGATCTGACGATAGGCCCTTACCAGGGCACGCTCGGGTGCATCCGTATTCCTTTAAGCAAGGGGGTGTGCGGCGCGTCAGCCTCCCGTGGTCAGACGATTGTCGTGCCCGATGTCCACAAGTTCCCCGGCCATATTGCCTGCGACGGCAGATCGTTGTCGGAAATCGTGGTTCCGGTCTTCGATGAACATAACCGGCTGTGTGCGGTTCTCGATGTCGATTCCGACCAAGTGGAGGACTTTGGCCCTGTGGATCAGCGATACCTGGAGGATATGGTGGCGCGGATGAGGGGGCTGGAGTGGGAAACAGCGAACTGACCTCGTGCATCCGCACCGAGGCGCTCCAACTTGGCTTCGATGCCGTTGGCTTTGCCCTCGCCCAACCGCTCCCAGGCGTTCAGTTTCGGGAATGGCTCGACCGCGGTTACCACGGCGAGATGGCCTACATGGCCAGTAACGTGGAGCGAAGGCTTGATCCGTCGCAGGTCCTTCCGGGTGCCCGGTCAGTCATCTCAGTCGCCCTGCTATACCGACATCCGCATGTGGCCCCAGAGACACCACCGGATCGTTTTGATCGCGGCCGGATATCCTGCTATGCCCAGGGAACGGATTATCACCTGGTGCTGCAAAACAAGCTGGAAGAACTCCTCAGCTTCATCCAACGCCTGAGTCCCGAAGCCCAGACCC
>RPQK01000343.1 GCA_003819755.1 Acidobacteriota bacterium
TGGTCATTTCCATAAATACGATGATGTATCGAGCAGCGGGCACGATCTGTTTGTAGTGCCGCCTTCAGGCGGGCAGTGAAGAGCCTGCCCGTTGCTAATGGCACGCTCTTCACTGCACCCCTGCAGCCGGAACTGCGAAATTTCCGATCCTCATTTCAGACTGAATGCAATCCCTTCTGAGTCCATCCGAGATCCGCGGCCCCGAAGGCTCCAGCGGCGAGGATAGCCGTCAGAGTCAACGTCAAAGCAATTCGTGCCATGCGGACAACCTCCGTTCCAACTACCGGCCGCACTACCGTGACGTCGCAGTCAGCGAGGTCAGCCAGCGCGTCAACTTAACCGCGCCCGGCGAGCCGTTTTCCCTCGTATAATCGCCTTCCTGCTTAAGAACGAGGAGTGAGTACCTGGACGTGGAGTCATCGAAGACATAGCAGCAGGTCAGAACGCTTCCCGCATCAAAAGCCGTATGCCTTGGGTCCGACAGCTGGCCTTTGCGCGCGTCCTCGATCCATCGGCGCACCGTCTCGAGCTGTTCCGCGCTGACCGTCGTGATCAGCTCGCGACCGTGGCTGTACTTCTCTTCGAGCTCCTGCGCGGTCGGTGCATCTCCCCGCTCGGGCTGCCACGGCTTCGAACCCGGTCGGTACGCGAAGCGGTAGACGCCCCCCTTATCATCGACGTAGATGCCTTTGTGGACGTAGCCCCAGGCAAAGTTGACAAAGCTCTGTTCACAAAAAAATCTGCTCCGGGGGGCTTGACTCGGATCCGGGTTCAAGACTGTCTCGGGAGCATCTGCGAAGACCGAAACGATGAAACAAAACAGCACCGACCATTGAGCTTTTTGGCAACTCATGTCCCCTCGCTTGATTCAGTTCGGCCCGCTGGCGCGCATGTCGTCAGCGCTTGCCTGGCGCCGATTGTAGCACCCTCACTCGGCCGGCGATTGTCACGCTCGGCAGCCGATGGTACAGTCTCGCCCGTGAAATTGGCTCCAACTGCTGGTAAAAGGGAATAGGAGAGCGAAATGAATAATCCAATCTGGGTCATGACGTCGGCGTTCAAACGCTTAACACTGGATCAGATCATCAGCCGGACGAAAGAGATCAATGCTCAGGGCATGGAGCTTTGCGTTTTCCGAAGCGACGGGACGCGAAAGGACCATGTCGCTACCCATCTCGATTACGAGAACTTCGGGCCTGACGACGCGAAGAAGGTGTTGGAGCGGTGTGAAGCCGAGGGACTGCGGTTTTCGGTCGGATCCTATGACAACCTGATCGGCGGAGATCCGTCCGAGCGGGTGAACAACCAGAATCATATCCTCCGCCTGATTCGCATGGCTCATCTCATGGGTGGTGACGAGAACGACGTGAAGGTGGGCACATTCGTCGGGTACAACGCCGAGCTGGGCGCCCAGGACGGCGGATTTCAACGTAACCTCGAGGAGTACGTCCGGGTTTTCGGTCCGATAATCAAGTACGCCGAGAACATGGGGGTGACCCTGATCTATGAGAACTGCCCCATGGAAGGCTGGCGGCCGGCCACGTCGCCAACGACGTACAACAATCTGCCGGGCACGCTTGCGGCTCGAAAACTCATGTACGCGTTGATTCCCAGCCGTGCTCATGGCGAGACTTACGACCCCTCCCACGACGTATGGCAGAACATCGACCCCGTTGAAGTCATTGCCGCCAGTGACATGTCCCGGATTCACCGGGTTCACGTCAAGGGAACGCGTAACCTCAAGAACTCGGCTCGTGTTCACTGGGGCGCCCTTTACCCGATGCAGGCGGTTGATCCGGGCCTGGCCCGGAAGGCAGGAGTCCCGGTGCCCGCCCATGAATGGGATCGGCATCATTACGAGCCAATGCTTCCCGGGTTTGGTGGAAACGACAGCATGGATTGGCGGGCCTTTCTACGCGGCCTGATGGACAAGGGGTACAACGGGCCGTTTGTTATCGAGAATGAGGCCGACAATTCGGCACACACAGGCAATCTCGGCGCGACCGTTCAGGGCTTCAAAGCAGCCGTGCTGTGCCTGGCCCCGATCGTCTGGCCGCTCGTCGAAAACGTGGGCTACGAGTTCGACCGCAAGGCCTTGAGGCCGCTCAAAACCCCCAAGGCCAAAGACACCCCCGTCGTCACGATGGATCAGCTGAAGTAATGCCGGAGTCGGCGATGCTGCTGAGAAAGACCTGAAAGACCTGAAGGACCTGAAGGACATGAAGGACATGCCTGGCATCCTTTTGGATACTTCAGGTCTTTTAGGTTCTTCAGGTCTTTCAGGTCTTAGCGTGCGGGCTTCAATCGCAGGGTCTCATCTGGAGATGGGACTCAGCCTGGAAAATGGTATGGTGGGCCTAGGGGCCGCGGTTAAGGAGGTAGTGGCGTGAAAATGACCGAACTTTTTGCGGCGCAACTCGAGCGGGAAGCTGCGGTGTCGCGCCGGGTTTTGGAGCGGGTGCCGGAGGGACGTCCGGAGTGGAAACCGCACGAAAAGTCGATGCCTTTGGGCTATCTGTCGACACTCGTTGCGACCATCCCTTCATGGATAGCCATGATAATCCTGCAGGAAGCCCTGGACATTGATCCGCCGGGCGGATCTGCCTATAAGCCTCAGGTCCATAGCACGGCAAGCGAGTTGCTCCGCGCTCTCGACGATTCCGTTCACCGTTCGCTGGACGCCCTTCGGGGCACCACCGACGAGCATTTGGCGACCCCGTGGAAGCTTCTGGCCCAGGGGCAGACGGTCATGCAACAGGCCCGGCATATCGTGATTGCCGATACTTTCAATCACCAGGCGCATCATCGGGGCCAACTGACGGTCTACCTGCGGCTGAACGGTGTGGCCGTGCCGTCGATTTACGGACCTTCTGCCGATGATCGGAGGTTTGTTTAACTCCGGCGCTTTGTTCTGCGTTTGCCCGCCGAGGGGCTTGGTGGGCCGGGTACCACGGAATCTACTCAGAACCTAAACCTGGGCGCTGATGCCGTTCGACCTACTGCAGGTAAACGTCCGTCTCACAGACAACTGGACTCTGGCTGGCCGCACCGCGAGTCTGGATCATGAGGCGATACTTGCCGGGTTTAAGACTGCTGACCGGGATGCTAAAACCCAGTGCCATGGTGCCGTCCGCACCGAGATCGGCGGTCTTGGTATGGCGAACCGGCGACAGGAGAAACGTCTGGCCATTCTCATCCGTGAGCCGCGGGTCGGAAACCAGTTCCGAGGCGGCCGGAGTGTCGCCCGCATTGAACAGGTGGAAAAACAGGGGGAGCGGTTTTTCCCGGGACGACCGGTTGTCAACTGAAGGAGTGATTTCGTAACCCTTGAAAACCAGCGGATGTCCTTCGATCAACCAAGACGGGACACCTCGAATCAGGTCGGGCAACGGGTTGATCTGATCGCCCACCAGCAGGTCCCCAGCCACCCACTGGTTTGCTGCAAAATGCGGCACGGTTACGGGGTGTTCGGCCACGCTGACCGCACCCTGGCTATTCGCGGCCGCGAGCTTCACCCGGTACCTGCCCGGCCGCAAGGCGAAGGAGACCGGGCCGACGCCACGCTCGCTTTCCTTCTTTGCGCTCTGGAAATACCCGACAGGAGTGCCGTCTTCTCCCAGCGCAAGCGCGGCCACGGCCGTCACTTCGCTCTCCCCCTTCAATGCCAGGTAAATGCTGACCTCAGCCAAATCCTCTTCCAGTTTCAGCATGACCGTCTTCGCTTCGACTGCCCCCGAACCAGTTGCCGCGCCTGCTTCCAGGGTGCTCGAGAGTTTCCGGGCGACGACTGCGTCGATCGGTCCTGAGCGAGACGGGTAGAGAACTTTCGAATAGGAAAGACGAACACCTTTGCGGCTGGTTTTGACCTCGACCTTGCACCGGTCTGCAGCCGACGACGGGACCAAGCCCAGAACATAGTAGTTACTTAAAACGGCGTCAAACTCGTTTAGCGCCTTGGTCAGGTCGTTTGACTCCCTGACGTAGTCGCCGTTCGTCTCCTTCGCGAGTGCCTGAAGGACGTCCGAGTTGATTGCCGTCTGGTCCGCCTTGGTCACATCCTCGCGCAGGGATGGGTCACTGATCCCGCTTCCGGTTGGACCCGTTGGAGTGGATGCCGGCGGACCCCCCTGCTGTTGTTGTTGTTGGGGCGCGAATGAAGAGACGACGAGGCCTGAGAGAGCATCGTCCGTGGATCCCGAAAAAGCCTGCCCGCCTTCGGCTCGCACGCCGCGCCGCTCACCCGGTCGAGCCTCGGCACTCGCCTGGGTGGTTATCAAAGTGTAGAAGGAAACCTTGGCTTGTCGGGCCGACTCCACCAGGCGGGAATACTGATCGCCGCTGGGAGCGAAGAAATCCTGGCTGAAGACCAGCACATTCTTAGTGCCGCGTATCTGCGACAAGTCTTCGCAGAGGGACCTGAGACTGAGAAGCGCGTTCTTGCCGAGTTGCAGCCCCTCCGCACCCGAAAATCCCTTCTCCAGCTTGGTCACGCCGAATGCGGTAAGCGGGCGCCGAATGGCGGGCATAATCTTCTCCGGATCACCAGTAAATCCCTGGATAATCTGCAGATTTCTTCCGTAGACTGCCACGGCGAACAGGTCCTGGGGACGGAGGTGGGTCTTCACATACTTCTCCGCAGCCGTTTGAGCAATCTGTGCCTCGGAATTGGTCATCGCGTGGGTGTCGAACAGGATCATGACTGTCTTGCCTGAACGGGCTCCTGCCGTCGGCGTTGTCGTCGGTTCAGCTGCCTGCTGAACGGCGCGGAAAGACTCAATCTGCTGCTGTTTCCCGTCAAGGAAGACTTGAAAGTCAGCCTGGGTCAGCCCCGGGACAGCTTTAGCCTTATCGGTCACCGAGACCTCGATGGTCGTGAAACGAGAACCCGGAACGTTTTTGGCAGCAGCGACTGTTCCACCTGAGGCGAGCAAGCATGCAACCGAGAGCGCGAGTAGGCTTCTCATCATTCTCCTTCTTCCGGCCGAAAGTTTACCACTCCCCGCTCCATTCATCTGTGGAATCCGCGACTCAAAGACCGTAACATCAGCGGATGCCGGAAACCTACCTTCACAGTCATCGAGTGACAAGTGCCGAAGGCGACGAACTGGAACACGCGAACAACGTCGCCTACGTCGAGTGGATGCAGTCCGCAGCGGTGGCGCACTCGGCGGCCTGCGGCTGGCCCCCGGCCCGGTATCTGGAGATGGGTTTTGGCTGGTTCGTCCGCCGCCACCTGATCGAATATCTGCAGCCGGCCTTTCCTGGTGACGAAATCGTCGTGAAGACTTGGGTCGAGTCGATGGACAGGGTATCTTGCGTGAGGAAATACGAGATCACGCGCGATGCCGATCAAATCCTTCTTGCGAAGGCGGAGACCAAGTGGGTTTTCGTTAACTACGCGACACGGCTGCCCGCCCGAATACCGGTCGAAATTCGGGAACGGTTTGCGTAAAGGCGTGATTGCCTGACGGGCTACCGCGCCTTTAGCGCTTTTGCCCTGGAAGGATTCGGTCACCCGGGGCTACGCGGCCTTTGTCCCTTCGGGACTCTGCTGGTCGCCTCAAGAATGCTGGTCGTGACGTCACATTCAGTGGTTCCGAACGCCGACATGCTGGGCGCGACCTGGAAGCCGGAAAATACCGGACATGCCCGCCGGCACGTCTTCCCGGTGAAGTGGACGGAACCGAACCACCCGATCGCGCAAAGGCCTCGAACCCACCTACCGGTTGCCCACAATCAAGCCCCGCGGGACTAGCAGATCCATGTTCGATGCCCTACGCATCCGCACAGGCTTTCAACGGAGCTGTGAGGGTAAAACGGGCGCCGCTGCCTGGGCTGCTCTCGATCTTCAGATTTCCTCTAAACAGAGCAACCCGCTCCCTGATGCTGAAGAGACCGAACCCGGGATTGCCGGTCCGGTCGGTTTCGAGCCTGGTCGAGTCAAAGCCGGCTCCGGCATCCGATACGCGGATCGTCAGGGAACTGTCTTGACGGCTCACTTCGACCCGGGCCTCTGAGGTCCCGGCGTGCTTTACGACGTTAAACAGCAATTCGCGCACAGCATTAAACAGCAGGATCTTGGCTGAGGTGTTGGCGGGCTCGACGTCATCTTCGATGGCCAGCTCCACCCTGAGTCCGTACTTCTCCTTCATCTGGCCGGCCAGCCACGTGAAGGCGCATGCCCATCCGGCGTCCAAAAGCCCCGGCGGACAGAGGTCGGCGGTCAAGCTCCGGGATGCTTGGATAGCTTCGTCCAGCACGGCGCGAAGCCGCTGGATCTCCGGCTGTTGGTCTTTGCTCGCGCTCGTGCCCAGGATTTTCAGAGACAACAGGGCACTGACAAGCAACTGCTGGAGACCATCGTGGAGGACCTCAGCCAGGTGAACTCGTTCCCGATGCTCGGTGTCAGTCAGTTCCCGGGTGAGTGATCCCAGGGCCGCGGTCCTTTTCTGTATCTCTTCATTGGCCCTTCTGAGCGCCTCGGTTCTTCGCTCGACCCGCCGCTCCAGCTCCGTCGCGTATTCCTGCTCCCTGGAGCGAAGGGCGTCTTCGGCGTTCTTGCGTTTGGTGACGTCTCTAATGACTGACTGGGTCCCGGTTACGGTTCCACTCTCGTCGACAATAGCGACGACATCCACCTCCAGCCAAAATCGTCGCCCGTCGCGTCGGATGCCCTCGCATTCCAACCGGCCGAGCCCCGCCTCGCTGCGAATCCGCCTCTGTCGGAGTTCCCGCAGCCGCTCCCGGTACTCGAAGGCCAGGCAATCCTCGAGGGTGATGCTCGGCATCTCACTTCGATTGAGACCAAAGAGACTGAGGAAGCGGTCGTTGGTGTAAGTTACTTTTCCGGCCAGGTCATCGACAATCAGGCCATCGTCGATGTGCTCGACGACCCGACGGAATCTCTCCTCGCTCTTGCGCAGGGCGGCTTCCGCCTTCTTGCGCTCGGTTATATCTCGGCTTACGACGATCAGCCGAAGACGGCCATCACGTCCGACATCGGAGAAGCCTTGAGACTCCATATGAAGCCAACTACCGTTCTGGTGGAGGAAGCGGTGTTCGACCGAAAGAATCTGACGGGGGGAGGCCAGGGCCCGAGCCATTGTTGCAGCAACGTTCGGGGCATCGTCCGGGTGGATGAACTCGAAGAGCTGTCTTCCAAGGAGTTCCCCAGGCTCGTAACCCAGCTTGGTCGATCGACTGAGGAAGTCAAAGCGGCCGTCGGCAGTAGCAATTGTGTAAATGTCCGAGACGTTTTCGATCAAGGAGCGGAAGCTTTCCAACTCACCCAGCAACTGTTGATCGACTGAAAGATTGCCCATGGGACCCTCCCGATCATCGGACATTGAAAATAAATCGCGCCGCCCAAGAAGGCTCCCCCCGGAGCCGGAGTGGGTGTCATTTCACCCCCTTCGTGGGTCGTAAGCTCTCAAAGTCGATGTCGGGTTCCGGCAACCTGACAAAGCTGTGCAGCATACTAGTACGGAGGCTGGCTTGAAAACAACAGCCAAATTCCGTTCGCTTATGTCGGGGCAGCGCTGCGGGACGACGGCCCCGGGGGCGCCGGCGGGACGCCCAATGCCTTTTACTTTTTCGAACGCGGGGGCGCAGGCCATTTTGGAGTGCGGCGGCAACGAGAGGCCGACGCTTTATCAGGCCTCGAGACGACGCCGCTTTCCCCTGTGCACAATCGATCCGGTTCAATGCTGATGCCGTTTGGCTCGATCCTGCATAGGGGAAAGCGGCGTCGCCTCGAGGCCTGATAAAGCGTCGGCCTCTCGTTGCCGCCGCACTCCAAA
>RPQK01000344.1 GCA_003819755.1 Acidobacteriota bacterium
CCCTCGAACATCTGACAAGAGCCGGTTGAAATAAATTGAACCAAATTCAAATATCACTACTAATTACAGCCGCGCAGAACCAAACTTGCACGCGCGGCGCGATCAAGTGTTACGGTTGTAACACGAATTACACGAATTCAAAGGACCTCAAAGACCTCAAAGACCTCAAGGACAAAGCAACAGTCACCGTCCTTGAGGTCTTTGAGGTCCTTGAGGTCCTTTGAATGTTCGTGTAATTCGTGGATAAAAAAGCTGTTTACTTCCGTTCGCACCATTCCCGCGCGTTCTGGAAGATCCGCAGCCACGGAGAGGCTTTCACATCGGATTTCCATGATTCCGGCATCCAGGGCCACTGCCACTTCAGATAGGCACGCTCGGGGTGCGGCATGAGCGCGAAATGCCTCCCGTCCTCCGAGCAGAAACCGGCGATGCCCAGTGGAGATCCATTCGGGTTGAACGGGTACTTGTCGGTCGGATTGCCTTGATCGTCAACGAAAACGACGGGAGCCAGTTGCTTCGCCCGGGCCTCGTCGAGCACCGCAGGGTCCGGGCAATGCAACCGCCCTTCCCCGTGCGCCACCCAGATGCCGACGCGCGAACCTTCCATTCCCCGCAACATGATCGCGGGGCTCGGTTGGATGGAAAGTGTCACCCAGCGTGACTCAAAACGGCCCGAACGATTCCGAATGAACCGAGGCTGCTCGGTGTCCGGCAGCCCCCGGAACGGGATCCAGCCAAGCAGAGCCATCAGCTGGCAGCCGTTACAGACGCCGAGCGAGAATGCATCCGGGCGCTCGTAGAAGGCGTCGAACATACTCTTTAATTCGGGATTGAACCGGATGATACCGGCCCAGCCCTTGGCGCTGTCGAGCACATCGGCATAGGAAAACCCGCCGACGAAGGCGACTCCGCGGAAGTCGGCGAGATGGGCATCCCGATTGAGCAAATCGGTCATCGTGACATCCCAAGGCTCAAAACCGGCAGCGTAGAAAGCGGAGGTCATTTCGCGGTCCCCGTTGCTTCCTTCCTCCCGGATAATCGCCACTTTCGGCTTATCCTTTCTTTCCAGCAACAGGGCGGGCGTCTCGTGCGGTTCGAAAGTGAGAACATAGCTCCTGCCTGGCCGATCGTGACTCCCGGCCTGTTCCGACGCGCAGGCTGGGTCTGTCTGCTGAAGCTCGAGCCGGTCGCTGGTCGCCTCCCACCACTCCAGCAACTGTACAGTCGGGAGGTCGAGACAAACAGCTGCTTCGTCCCGAATCTCGAGCCGCGGCTCTTCGCGGGTCTCGCCCAGTACGCGAGCGGAACACCGTTGTCTGTCGAGAATCTCGAGGATCCGCCGCTCAGCGCTCGGGAGATACTCGATTACGAGGCCTGCTTCTTCAGAGAACAAGGCGGAAAATCGGTCCCCCTCGGAGTCCAGACGCACGCACGCTCCGCACTTGCCTGCCATCAGCATCTCCGCGAGAGTCGTGACCAGTCCGCCGTCGCTTCGATCATGGCCGGCCAGAAGGAGCTCTTCGTCGATCATCTGCTGCACCGCGATGAAAGTCCGCTTGAGCAGGTCCGCATCGTCGAGGTCGGGACACTGGTCGCCGATCTGCGCGAAGGCCTGTGCCAGTGCCGAGCCGCCCAGCCGCCGGCGGCCGGGAGCCAGGTCGATAAGCATCAGGCGGCTCCTGCCTGGCTGCTTGACGTCCGGGGTGACCACCCTGGTTACGTCCGCCATGGAGGCGTAGGCTGAGACGACCACCTGGCCGGGTGCCTTCACGATTTCTTGTCCGACCTTGGCGGCCATCGAAAGACTGTCTTTTCCGCCGTCTGCGGCTATGCCGAGATGGACCATGGTGTCCCGGAGAGCGACGGCAGCATCGTAGAGCAAAGCGCCCTCTCCCGGCAGTTTGGCCGCCCACATCCAGTTCACGGAGCACTTGATGTGGGAAAGGTCGGTGATCCGCGCCCAGACCATGTTGGTAACGGCCTCAGCCACCGCCATTCGAGCGCCGGCCGCTGCGTCAACCATACCTTTGAGCGGTTGCTCTCCGATACTGATCGCCGCCCCGCTCTTCGAGAAATGGCTCTGGGCAATGATGGAAACATCGGAAACCGGCAGTTGCAGCCGCCCGCAGCACTGTTGCCTGGCAATCAGCCCGGTGACCGACCGGTCGACCTTATGGACCAGGTACCCCTTTGATCCCACGGAGGGCAAACGGAAAACAAGACGAAGCGCTTCGTCAATAGTTATCTCCGGGGGGAGCTGAAGCGGCTGCCTCGAGTCGGCAAGGTGTGAGAGCTGGAAAGATTTCTGCGGGATATTGCTCAAGATGGGCGCCAGCTCAAGATCAACCGGGGTCGTTTGGTTCAGTCGATCGTGAACGACGATCCGGCCGTCGCCCGTCACCTCGCCCAGCATCTCGCAGTTCACCTTCTCACGCCGGCAGACAGCGAGAAGCTCGGGGAGCCGGTCGGGCCGGATCAGGAGAGCCGAACGTTCCTGGTACTCGGCGCCCCAGATCTCCAGAACCGACATGGTCTTGTCCCCGACGGCCACATTGCGGATCTCGATCCGGCCGCCCACCGGTTCGACCAGCTCGGTTAGAACGTTGCATGGCCCTCCGGCGCCCTGATCATGAATGCTGATGATCGGGTTCTGGTCGCCCATCTCAACGCAGGCGCGGATGACCCGGTTCATCTTCTGTTCCATCTCGGCATCGCCGCGCTGAACCGCGCTGAAATCGAGCTCTTCACGGTTCTCGCCCTGGATCATGCTCGAGGCGGCACCCCCGCCGATGCCGATTCGGTAGGCCGGCCCACCGATTTGGACAACGCACATGCCGGGCTCGGGCTTTCCCTTTTCCACATGCCTTCGATCAATCTGCCCGACCCCCCCGGTGAACATGATTGGCTTGATCCACTCCCGGCGGTCGCCCCCCGGGAGTCGGACTCCGAACGATCGGACGAAGCCCTGAATCAACGGTTCTCCAAACTTGTTGCCGTAATCGGAGGCGCCGTTGCTCTCTTCAATGAGAATCTGGAGAGGAGAGGCGAGGTTACCCGGATAGTCAAAGCCATCCGCCTCGCCAGGAATGGCGAACTCGCCAAGGTTCAGGTTGCCGACCCCGTATCCGGCTGTGCCTGCCACGAAGAGGGAACCTCGTCCGGTCGCATGCACGTCCCTAATCCGCCCGCCGGTTCCCGTCTCTGCGCCCGGAAAGGGGGCCACTCCGCTTGGAAAATTGTGGGTCTCGGCTGTGAAGATCAGGTCATACGGAACGCGAACCGACTGGAATCGGGAATGACGGCCTGGTGCGGCTGGAAGGATCGTGACGATCTCGAAGCCGCGGATAGCGCTCGAGTTGTCACGGAAGGCGATCACGCTGTTCGCCGGATTGGCTGCGAGAGTCGATTTGATTATCCCGAATAGAGTTTCTGGTACGGGTCGCCCATCGATCGTGAGGCAGCCCTTAAAAAACCAGTGCCGCGAATGCTCGCTGTTCGCCTGGGCCAGCTGAAAGCATTCCACATTCGTCGGGTTCCGCCGGAACCGCTCGGTGAACAGCCGGAAGTAGAAATCTATATCCCAGGGATCCATACCGAATCCCATCTCCCGGTTGATCCGCTTCAAGGCGTCGACTCCCTGCTCAAGAAGCGGGACGTTGAACACCGGTTCAGGGAGAACGCCTGTTTCAAACGTTTCCAGGGGAGAAGGGTAAGGGCACTCGGTCATCCGATCGTGATGCTCCTTGATGAACCGCGCGTTGTCGCAATCGTCCGGAATGCGGTACCGGCGGGAACGTTCGAGCCGCGCGATCTGCTTCAGGCCGCACGAGTGGCAGATGCCGACGGCGTTGGTCGAAAAAGCAGTCTCAAAATTGAGCCGGGGCCCGATTTCGACGACCCGGCTGCGGCCGTTAACCATAGAATCGGCGGCAAATTTGTCCGGCTCGAAGGTTTCGGTGAGCAGCCAGCGCAGGATCTCCTGTTCGGAGGCAGTCAGGGGTGCGTCGGCCGCCACGTAGAAACACCTCTCGGTAGTCGGCCCGTCGACTCTGTAGAAGCGTTGCATGGATTCTCCCTCGAAGGCATAAGCATACCGCAGCGGTCTGCCAGCATGCGACCCGGTAAGGGACAACAAGGGACACAAGGGACCAGCTGATGTCCGGTCGCTTCTGTCCCTTGTGTCCCTTGTGTCCCTTTTACAGGTGAATTGTTAGAATGCCGAAGAAAAGTCTTGATAAGGATGACTACATGTCCGCTTATTTGAGTAATTCCCGACCCGATTTTCAGCCTTTCACGATTCATTGCGAGGACATTCCCGCCTATCGTTTTTCCGGCAGTCTCCGAACCGAGCTCGAATCCGGCCGGCTAACCGACAAGCAGGCGTTGGAGCTGCTCGAGGACATGCTGATGGTGCGTGAAGTCGAGGAAATGATTGTCCGTCTGCGTTCCGGCGCTTATGAGCCGATTCGAGACTTCAACTACCGAGGCCCGACGCATGTTTCGGTGGGCCAGGAAGCGAGCTCGGTGGGCGCCTGCAGCGCCTTGAACCACCTTGACCGCATCACCACCACTCATCGCGGTCACGGAGACAGCGTCGCGCGCGGGTGTGCCGCAATCCGCCGAATGACGGAGGATCAGCTTCGGCTCAGACTCCCCGACTCCCCCGCCGCTTCACGTAATCTGCTCGTGGAAGAGGCGTTGACCGATCACATCTATCGAACGATTGCTGAACTGTTCGGCAAAGAGGACGGCTACTGTAAAGGCCGCGGCGGGAGCATGCACATCGCGGACTTCTCGGTCGGGCACCTGGGCGCCAATGCGATCGTTGGCGGAAATGTCCCGATCGCGACCGGGGCCGCGCTCGGTCTGCGTTACCTCAGAACAGGAGGAGTTGTTTGCTGTTTCGCGGGTGACGGCGCCTACTCCAACGGCGTGGTTCTTGAATCGGTAAATTTCGCCGCCCAGGCCCAGTTCACCAACGAGATCTCCGAGAGCGGGTCGTTCGGCCTTCCGATTGTTTTCCTGGTAATGAACAATCACTACGGTATGACTGGCCGGGCTGACAACGAGGTGACAGGAATCGCTCACCTGGCCCGCCGGGCCGCCGGCTTTGCCGACAACAACATGCACGCCGAGACCGTCAACGGAATGGACGTCCTGGCCGTTCGCGACGCCGTGCTGCGGGCGGCGGAAGGATGCAGGCGAGGACTTGGCCCGTATTTCCTGGAGCTCAACACCTACCGCTACTACGGGCATTCCTTGAGCGATCCTCGAAACGAGTACCGAATGCGCGAGGAAGAGGCCGCCTGGCGTCAGGTCGACCCGGTCGAGGCCTTCAAAAAGCAGCTTCTCGAGTGCCGCCTGTTCGACGACGAGGCGCTGCGGCAGCTGGAAGCCTGCGTGAGAGAGAGGAATGCCTGCGCCGCCATCCGGGCTGCCAAGGCGGCGGATCCGGATCCCCGCGACGTGATCCGGTACATGTACACGTCGACGGTCGCGAAGGAGGTTCCGCCGCCTTTTGATCGTGTCGAGGTCAAGGAGCCTCTTTCAATTAAGCGAGTAAATGGCGAGCTGACCTACCGCGACGCGATCAAAGAGGCGCTTTACGAAGAGATGAAACGCGACTCCCGCGTTTTGTTTTACGGAGAGGACGTGGCCGATTACGGGGGCGCGTTTAAGGTGACCAAAGGGCTCCTGGAGGCTTTCGGGCGCGATCGTGTGTTCAACACCCCGATTTCGGAGGCGGTGATCTGCGGAACCGGAGTCGGCGCGGCGATGCTCGGCCTCCGCCCTGTGGTGGAGCTGATGTACATGGACTTCACCCTGATGGCTTCGGACCAGATCAGCAACCAGGCGGCCAAATGGCACTACATGTCGGGCGGCCAGTACGAGGTGCCGCTCGTCATTCGGGTATCGGTTGGAGGGGGCAAGGGCTATGGCGGCCAGCATTCACAGACCCTGGAAACTGTTTTTGCTCACATTCCGGGCCTCTACATCGTCTATCCGTCCACTCCGGCGGACGCCAAGGGGCTGCTGAAATCGTCGATCCGCGACAACAACCCGGTCATGTATGTGGAATCGCAGCTCTTGTATGGTCTCAAGGGTCCGGTGCCGGAAGGAGACTACGTGGTTCCGCTCGGCAAGTCAGACGTGAAGAGGAAAGGGAAGGACATTACGCTCGTGGCCTGGGGGCCGGCCGTCATCGATTCCCTCAAAGCCGCCGACCGGCTGGCTGAATCCGGCATCAGCGCCGAGGTTGTCGATCTGCGCTGCCTTGTACCGCTCGACATGGAGCCGGTTTTGAGATCGGTCGAGAAGACGGGCCGCTGCGTGGTGTCGAGCCAGTGTGTCCACATCGGCAGTTTCACAGCTGAGATCGCCGCGAGGATTCAGGAGGAGGTCTTCGATTACCTGGATGCCCCGGTGCTGCGCGTTGACGCGAAAGACGGGATTGCCCCGCAGTCGCACATTCTCGAAGAAGTGTTTCTCCCGAGTGCGGAGAGCATTTTTCAGGCGGCCAAATCGATATTGTGAGGGAGAGGATGGCTAACCCGATTGTGATGCCCAAACTGGGCCAGATGACAGAAGAAAGCACGGTCATCCGCTGGCTGAAGCATGAGGGAGACAGCGTCGCCAAAGGCGATGTCCTGCTCGAGATCGAGACCGACAAAGCGGCCATGGAGATCGAAAGCTTCTACGACGGGACGTTGCTGAAGATTGTTGTTGCTGAAGGCGAGACCGTCCCGGTGATGGCCACCCTCGGATTTGTCGGAGAGCCGGGGGAAAGCATCCCGCAGCCCGCCGCCGAGACACGCGAACAAACACGGACAGAGCCGGTCCGTGTCAGTCCGTCTCCGTCCGCGCCAGGGGAACGGGCGGCGCCCGTGGATTGGATCAAAATCAGCCCGCGGGCGGCCGGTCTGGCGGCCGCGCGGGGAATTGATGTCAGGCAGATTCGCGGCAGCGGGCCGGGGGGACGGATCGTTGAAAGGGATGTGGTTGCTTTCGAACAGGCCCCGATTGTTCGGGAACCGCAGGTGGTTGAGGGCGAACCGCTCTCGAAAATGCGGCGGGTGATCGCTCGGCGCCTGGCCGACAGTTACCGGACAGCCCCGCACTTCTTCGCAACGGTTAAGGTCGACATGAGCGAGATAGAGCGGGTCCGGGAGCACCTTAAAACCGGCGAGCAACACGCCTCGGTCACGGACTTCGTAATTAAGGCGGCAGCATCTTCCCTGGTCGATTTCCCGCTCTGCAACTCGACAACCGATGGCCAGACCGTTAAGCGGGGAGAAGGGATTCACGTCGGCATGGCGGTGGCCCTGGAGGAAGGCCTGGTTGTGCCTGTCATTCGGGACGCCGATCAGGCCAGTCTCTCGGATATCAGCCGGCGCACCAAGGAGTTGGCGGCGAAGGCGAAGGCGGGACGGCTAGGTGCAGACGAAATGACCGGCGGCACCTTCACGGTTTCGAACCTCGGAATGCTCGATGTCGACAGTTTCACCGCCATCATCAACCCGGGCGAGAGCGCGATTCTAGCTGTCTCGTCGACCAGGCTCGAGCCGGTGGTCGCGAATCACGAAATCGGGGTCCGGCCGATCATGAAGATGACGCTCTCTTCCGATCACCGGCTGATAGACGGCGCGCTGGCCGCCCGCTTCCTGAACGCAATTCGCAGCCGACTGGAAGACAAGAAGCTGTGGTGGGAGGAGCTGAAATGACGAAGGGGCAAAGGGGCAAAGGATCAAAGGGGCAAAGGATCAAAGGGGCAAAGGATCAAAGGATCAAAGGGGCAAAG
>RPQK01000345.1 GCA_003819755.1 Acidobacteriota bacterium
AGTCAGAAGTCAGGAGTCAGAAGTCAGGAGTCAGAAGTCAGGAGTCAGAAGTCAGAAGTCAGGAGTTAGAAGTAGGAGTCAGAAGTCAGAAGTCAGAAGTCAGGAGTCAGGAGTCAGAAGTCAGAAGTCAGAAGTCAGGAGTCAGAATGAGAGACGGGCGCGTCAGATCTTCCTTCCCATTCTGACTTCTGACTTCTGACTTCTGACTTCTCATTCTGACTTCTGACCCCCGACTCCTCACCGATTCCTGCATCGAACTTTCTCTGCGGCTCGCTGAATCCCCGTTACCATGTCCCGGATGTTTTGTTCACTCAAACGTGGATGCATCGGGAGGTTGAGCTCACGCCGGTAGAAGAAATCTTCAGCCCTGGGGCAAAGATGTTCTCCGTAGCCCATTTTCCTCCAGCCAGTGAAATCGTAAGTGGGCTGGTAGTGCAGGATTCCCTGGACTCCTTCCTCGCGGTACAGGACCCTCAGGAAATCATCCCGGCTGGCACCCAGTCGGTCAGCTTCAACGCACAGGGTGTAAAGGTGATACACATGAAAGCAGTTGGGATCCTCGCACACCGGGCTCAAGCCGGGAATGTCCTTGATTCCCGCCGTTATGGCCCTGCCGATTTCCCGTCGTTTTTCATTCAGGCCGGGAAGCTTCCACAACTGAACACGCCCGACAGCGGCCTGGATTTCATTCATGCGGTAATTACTACCCCATCGTCCATTGATATCGGTGACGTCAAAATGGGAGGGGAGCCAATAATCGGTTTGTTTCGGCCAGTCCCGAATATTCATGCAGCGCAGCTTCTCGATTCCGTCCTTGAACTCGTCGCGATTGGTGGTGATCATGCCACCTTCACCACAGGTCGACATATTCTTGAGTGAGTGGAAGCTGAAGCAGCCGATGTCCCCGATGCTGCCCGCTTTGCGCCCCCTATACTCCGCCCCCGGGGTGTGCGCACAGTCCTCCATAACGTACAGCCCGTGCTTACGGGCGATTTCCATGATCGGGTCCATGTCGCACATCTGCCCGCCATAGTGCACGACATAAATGGCCTTGGTCTTTTCGGTCACCTTCTTCGCGATCTCCCCTGGATCAATGTTGAAGGTCCACGGGTTAATATCGGCATACACCGGACGGGCGCCTTCTTTGACGATCACCAGCGAAGTGGCGACGAACGTGTTTGGGGTCACGATCACTTCGTCGCCGGGCCCGATGCCAAAAACCTGCGTCGCAACGTGCATGGCGGTGGTGCAGTTTGAGACGGCAAAAGCATGCTTGACACCGCACATCGCCGCAAATTCCTTTTGAAAGAGGGAGACCTGTGGGCCCATCGTCAGGCTATCCTGGTCCATGGCTTTCGCAGCCGCTTCTTTCTCCTCCTCGCCATAGATAGACCCAAAAAACGAGTAAGGAACCTTCAGAACGACACCGTCGTCAGCGGCGTAACTGCTGGTTATGCCCCCCTCTGATTCAGCGCTATCCTTCTTAATCTCCTGTTCAAGCATAAGTTCCTCCCTACCGCAGGTTCTGGGTAATTCCCGTCTTTGAAGACTCATAGGCCATCTCGACGATTCGCAGGATATGAACACCGCGTCTGGCGTCGAGCTCGGCCTGTTTCCCTGCCAGGACGGCTCGCGCGAAGCTCTCGAATTCACAGGTATAAGGGTTGACGTGCTCAAAAGGTTCTTCACGAAAACTCGACTGGAAATCCTTCAATTGGCCGGCTTCATAGCCTTTGCCCCCGGCCTCCGCGTATACCTCCAATTTGCCGTCTTTCCCCTGGCCGATCGTCCCTTCAGAAAGGACGGCACCCCGGCTTGCATAAATCTCCAGCCGGGTCCGGGAAGCCGCATCGGGAACGCAGAAAGAAGTATCAACGGTGGCCTGGCAGCCGTTTTCGAACTCAAGAAGCGTGATCGCACTGTCTTCGACTTCATAGTCGTGAACCTGGGTGCGGATGACAGCGGCTACCTTGGCGATTGGTCCCAGAAGCATCTCCAGAAGATCAAAGAGGTGCGTCCCCATGTCGATCAGGGCGCCGCCACCGCCGAAGTTGAGATGCTGGCGCCAGGCACCCTGGATGGGCGGATACCAGCAGGCAAGTTGCGCACGGGCGTAGACCGGCTTACCGATCACACCGCTCGAGATGATCTCCTTGATCCGCCGGTGAGCCCCGTGAAAACGCATCATGTAGCCTTCCTGCAGCACCACCCCTGCCTTTTCGCACGCGCTGACAGCCTCTTCAGCCTGGCTGGACGTCATGCATATCGGCTTCTCCACCAAGACGTTCTTGCCTGCCAGTGCCGCCTGTTTGATTTGATTCAGGTGAAGGTGGACAGGAGTCGCGATGTAGACGGCGTCGATATTTGGGTGAGCTAGAAGCGCTTCTTCCCCGTCGTACCAAGCCACGCCGTACTTGCGCCCCAAGTCTTCCGCGTTGGCCACATCCATGACCGCCGCCAGTTCACAGCTGGCAGTTTCCAACAAACCTGGAAGAGCTCTCCGGTCTGCAATGCCCCCGGCGCCAATCACTCCGAAACGAACTTTCTTCATTACGTCTTTCCCTTCCTTCCCAAGGCGCCGTGAGGCGCTTCGGAAACAGAGCCGCGCCCGACGCGAGGGTGTTGGAAGAGGGTGGAGCGGGCACGCGTCCGGCGGCTTCGTATGTAGTTCCGCCTTTAGGCGGGCTTTTCTCAATTGTAGATCCTTCAAAAGCTTAACTCCGAAAAGCCCGCCTAAAGGCGGAACTCCAAACGAAGGAGCCGAAGGCCGTGAGAGCGCCCGCGCACGAGCGCTCTCAATTCGGCCCATCGCTCCGCCCGTCACCAAGACAACCGCAAGCGGACCTGCATGGTTCGAACCGCTCCCATTTCGAGACTGTCAACGAGCGAAGTGATTCTCCCGACGTTCGTAGGATTGGAGAGGTTCGGGGTGGGATTCCCGAAATTCGGATGATTGAGCAGGTTCCGCACGGCCAGTTCCAGCATGAGCCTGGTGTCTTCGTGGAGCGTGAAGTTCTTGGCCAGCCCGAGGTGAAGTGTCTTGATACCGGGCCCCTCAAGAACGTTCCTTCCGCAGTTGCCGAATCGGCCTGAGTTGGCTGGAGGGATTACAAAGGCCGCGGTATCGAAGTAACGCTCCAGGCTCCAGTCGGCGAGCCGCCCATCAGCGATCCGATCCGGTCTGCCTCCGATGGTGTTCGTGTTCGAAGGGTCAGACACGGTGAAAGTTGGGTTAAACCAGCGGCCGCTCTGAGCGTACATTGTCCAGATCGTCTCCCAGCCCCCCAGGACGTGATCCAGATACGCCGGCACGGTCGACAGGGCTCTGCGTCCGCGGCCGACCGGGATCTGCCAGATCAACTGGCCAACGAAACGATGCTGGATCGCATAGGCCTCGCGTCCCCGCTCAGCCTGGCGGTCGAAGGGGTTCGCCAGGAGCGCCCCGGCGTCCCGGTATCCCGAATCCTGCACGTCGGAGATGTTATTGGCCCACGTGTATCCGAAATTAAAGGACAGGGCGCTGAACCGTCGCTTCGCTTCGATCTGAAGAGCATCATAGTAAGCGTTGCCGCCTCTGTCGTTGTAGAGGATATCTTGAAACGCAGGGTAGGGGCGCCGGTTTTGATTGAAAGGCGCGGTGCTGGGCAATGGTTTGTTGATATCCCGCTTCAAGACAAGCTGATTGGTCCTCACGCCGATGTACGAAATTCGGAAGCCAGTCTGGTACCACTCCTTTTCGAGTGAGAGATTCCATTGATGGATGATGGGATTCAGCAGGTCCGGATTGACGGCTTCGATTGCGGGCGCAGTCTTCGAGGCCCCGGCTGAAGTCGGACCGAACGCCTGCGGGAATTCAAACAGCGCTTTACCCGCGGTGATTTTGTTCGTGAAGATTTCGTCGCCGGGAGTGAACGGACCCTTCAGGGAATTGTCGACGAGGCCCGTACCCAGACGGTCGAAGAACAGGCCGAACCCAGCCCGGACCACAAAGTCGCTCGAATGAGTCGGACGGAAGGCAAAGCCGACCCGGGGCGCCAGATTGTTCCTGTCGGCACGGTAGAGGGCTCCAGTCGGAAACTGCGAGCCGTCAGCCACACCGATTTGAATCGACTTATTGAATAGCGGACTGACCTGAGACAGAGCGTCCTGAGAGGCGAGAATCAGCTGACCCGACGCCGGGTCGAAATTGTACATCGTGTCCCGGAGATGGCTCACCGGAGTCTCGTACTCGTAACGCAGGCCGAGTTGCAGTGTCAGTCGCGGACTGATCTTGAAGTCGTCGTTGAGGAAGAACCCCCAGCCTGTCTGGCGGCGGTAGTCAGCCGGCGCGGGGAAGGTCTTCGAGGTTTGCTGGTGCAGACCGAGCAGGAAGTCGGCGTAGGCGATACCGTTACTGGCAGAACCACCCCCCGTAAAGAATCCGTTGAAGGTGTAGGCCCCGTAAGTCTGTGGCGGAATCAGAATCGTGTTTGGATGCTCCCGCCTCACATCCACGCCGAACTTCCAGGTGTGGTCGCCCCGGATCCACGTCATGGAATCGCTCAATTGGTGCATCTGCTCGGCTAATGCCGCTTCCTCGACCTGGGTCAACTGCTGCATTCCGGTGATCGATATGACGGGAATCCCGTAGGCGTCAGGGGCGTTCTGTATGCCCTGGATACCCACATCGGCCAAGACCTCCAGACCCCGCTGAGGACCGTGATATTGATTGAAGCTGCGATGGAAGCCCAGCCGAAACTCGTTAATCAGGTTCCCCGAAAAGGAGTGGGTGTCGCTCACCACCACGCTCCTCAAATTGCGCAACTGGCTCCTTGGCCCGACGGTCGGAAGATTGGCCTCCATGCGGGCGACATTAAACTGGACCCACCCCACCCGCGCGTAAATGGTGTTCTGGTCGCTCAGCTTCTGATCGACCCGCAGGTCAAGGTTGCCTCCTTTGACCGAGTTGTCAAAGATGATGCGATGGTTCAGCGCGGCCAGTACAGACGTGTCCCCGTAATTCGGCAGAGGGTAAAAACGTTCCTGGATGCGTTTTGAAACCGGGTTGATCCTGTCGGCCGGAATCTTGTTTTGAGGGAAAGCCACGTTGGTCAGAGGGTCCTTAATAGTCTTCTGCACGGTAAAGTCCCCGGCGCGCATCGCGGCCGTCGGAACATTCGCATTCGCGGCGGCGAAACCTGGGCTGAAGTTCCCGTCATAGGAGAGCATGAAGAAGGTGCGATCCTTGCCGTTATAGAGCTTCGGCAGAACCAACGGGCCGCCGAACCAAGCCCCGAACGTGTGATCGTGGCTGGCCGCCTTGGTCGGCGCAAAAAATGGCTTGGCGTTCAAGGCGGAGTTGTTGTGATAGTAGCGCAGGCTGCCGTGAAAATCGTTTGTGCCGCTACGGGAGATTTGCTGGAGTATGGCAGGTTGCGAGTATTCGGCGCTGCTGTTGACCGCGAGCACCCTCAGCTCGCTTGTGCCCTCCATGGTCATTGTGCCGGAGCCGAGTGGCGAACCGGCGGCCGGCGTCCCGATTCCGTCCACATGAATCTCCAACTGGGAGCCGCGACTCCCGGCCAGGGAGTAGACGAAGGTGGCGCTGCCGGATACGAAATTCGGAAGGGACACCAGCGCCTCCCAAGGTCGGTTCCCGGTCGACACGGCCGACTTCATGTGCCCTTCATAGTCAATCGAGTTGGAAATCGAAGGGGTCTCGCTCTCGACCAGCGGGGTGGATGATTCGACCCGCACTTCGTTGCTGACCTCGCCAATTTCCATCTGAACGTCGATCCGTACTGTGCGGCCGGAATCCAGGACAACGCCCGGACGGACAAAACGCCTGAATCCAGCCATCTCGGCCGAGACCGTGTAGGTGCCTGCGACCAGGTTGGCGATTTCATAGCCACCGGTCTCATTGGTCAGAAATTCTCGAGTCCAGCTGGTGCCCTCGTTTAGCACCACCAGGGTCACCCCGGGGATCACGCCTCCCGTGTTGTCCCGCACGGTACCGACGATTCTGCCGAGATTGGTTTGGGCGAACAGCCCGACGACTAGGAAGGTTGCCAAGAAAGCCACGACCAGGATCGATCTTCTCATCTCACACCTCCGCAGAGGCGCTGCTCCTGTCTGGGTGGGAACACCCGTTCCCCTGACGCAGCATCCCGTCGGCCCTCACGCTACTGCCGAGGGCCGATGGTGTCAAGCGAAAAACTAACAATAACGCAAAAAAGTATTGCTCAATAGCGCCCGCGACTCGTTCTTATATGCATTTTCGATATTAATGTCCGAAGCGTACTATCCCACTGGTGGAAGGTCGCCTGCACTTCAACGTATCTCTGGCGCGACTCGGCGGCTTTGACTCGCACTCCGAGAGAGAGCGAGTCAAAGCCGCCGAGTCGCGCCAGAGATACGTATGAAGATCAGGTATCACACCTGCTCCGGAACCACGAAAGGCGGGCGATAGCTTCGTTTCAGCAGGCTGTCCGCCTGGGGATCGCCGATGAACTTTTCTGTGGCCGGGTCAAAGCGAAGGCTGCGGCCGGTCCTATAGGAAATGTTCGCAAGGTGGCACAGGCCGGCCGACAAATGCCCTTCCTCGATCTCCGCTGTTAAGAGCTCGGGCTTACGCCGCCGCACCGCCTCAATGAAATTGGCGAAATGCCTGTCCTCGCCCGACCCGGCACTCGACGGTCCTGGCTCTCGCTTCTTGCCCAGGTATGTCTGATAGCCGTTGTCGATCACCATGAAGCCATCCGTGCCGAAAAAGAGCACTCCGATCTCATTGTCCGGGCCAGTGCCAAGCGCCGCCTCGTGATTACACAGCCAGTGACGGACCTCGAAGACCAGCAGCTTCTTCTCTTTCGGGTACTCGAAGGTGGCAAGCTGAACGTTCGGTGTTTCCTGGTCGTCGCTGAACATGAAGTGCCCCCCCGATGAATGAACCTTTTCGGGCAGCCCTACTCCAAGTCCCCACCGAGCCAGATCCATCTGATGCGCGCCCTGGTTTCCGATGTCTCCGTTTCCATAATCCCAGTTCCAGTGCCAGTTGTAATGGAAGCGGTTGCGTGAGAAAGGCCGCACCGGGGCGGGCCCCAGCCAAAGGTCGTAGTGAACGCCCGGCGGAACCGGCTCGTCCTGCGCCCGGCCGATCGTGTCCCGCCACTTGTAGCAAAGCCCCTTGGCCATGTACACATCTCCGATCACGCCCTGCCTCAGCTTTTCGACGGCTTCGCGCGCCGCTTCGCTGCTGCGCACGCCGGTTCCGTGCTGGACGATCCGGCCGTACTTGCGTGCGGCGTCAACCAGCCTTCGCCCTTCCCAGACGTTGTGGGAGCAGGGTTTCTCGACGTATACGTCCTTTCCGGACTGGCATGCCCAGATCGAACCGAGCGCATGCCAGTGGTTGGGAGTCGCGAACCCGACCACGTCAATATCCTTGCGCTCAAAAATATCGCGCATGTCGACGTATCTATCGACTTTCCTCTTGGAGGTCCCCTCCAGACGGGCGGCCTGCTGGCCAAGCACCTCCTCATCGACATCACAAAGGGCGACGACTTCAACGCCGGGCAGACGGGCGAAACCGTCGATCAGCCGGCGGCCGCGTCCGTGAAGGCCGGCGACCGCGACTTGGATGGTGTCATTGGCGCCAAGCGGTGATGAGGCCTGGCTCCTCATGCTCAGTCCAGCGTTCAGGCCCAATCCTGCCGAAGTTGTTACGAAATCTCTTCTGCCCAAAGTTTTCATATGCCTCCCGGACGAGCCAAGACTGACAGACTGACAGACTGACAGACTGACAAACTGACAA
>RPQK01000346.1 GCA_003819755.1 Acidobacteriota bacterium
AGTTTTGCCTGCGTTGTCGTCCTTGAGTCCTTGAGGTCATTGATGACACGGCAACGGTGAACGGTGAACGGTGAACGGCGAACTGGTAACCGGTAACGGTCATGATAAACTCTACCCTTCACAGATGTTCATCCTGGCTCTTGACACCGCTTCCAACGCGGGCGGAATCGCCCTCAGTCGCAACAGCGAAGTCATTGGAGTCCTCATGGCGAAGACTCCACTTAAGTACTCCGAGAAGCTGATCGACTGGATTGATTTCCTGCTCAAGCAGCATGAGATCAAGGTAGGCGACATCGGCTGTTTTTCCGTGGCGGCGGGCCCCGGCTCTTTCACCGGGTTGCGCATAGGAGTGGCAGCCGCAAAGGCGTTCGGGCAGGCGACGGGAAGGCCCGTGTTTGCCATCTCGTCGCTGGAGGCGCTTGCTTTCCGGTTCCGGCAGCTCGCCACGCTGGTGGCCCCGGTGGTCGACGCCCGAAGACAGCAAATCTACGCGGCCGTATATGACACGTCGGGGCGGGAACCGAGCCTGCGGCAAAGCGAAGAGGCGGGCCGACCTGAGGAATGGCTGAAGCGACTCCCTGAAGACAACTATCTGTTTGCCGGCGACGGCGCGCTCCTTTATAGATCGACGATATTGAATCTGCTGCCCCGATCCCGGGTGATCGAGTCGGACAACTGCGTTCTGCCCGAGCTTTGCCAGTTGGCCTACCTGCGACACGCAGGAGGACTTCAGACCGAGGCCGGGGCGGTGAAGGCAAACTACATCAGGCCGCCCGATGTTCGGCTTCATTCCGAGGCAGGCGGCAAGACAGTTCGAGGGGGGCATGAAGCCTGATCCTGATCAACGTAAACCCCTGATTCGCCTGGCTACGTTTGCGGACATACCGGCTCTTCAGCAGCTGGATTCGCTCTGCGGCCTGAACGCCTGGACCCCCGATGTCTACAAGGGCCTGATATTGAGCGACTCTTGTGAAGTGACGGTCTGGATCAACGATCGCACCGTCATCGGTTTTTGCGCAGTCAGGAGTGTGTGCCCGGACCTCGAACTGCTGAAGATCGGCGTGCACCCGGAACGTCAGGGGGAGGGAATTGCCACGGCTCTTTTGCACGGCGCCCTGAGCGATGCTATAAAGGCCGGTTGTCATGAATGCTTCTTGGAGGTCCGTTGGTCCAATAATCGGGCCATTTCCTTTTATAAGAAGGAAGGTTTTGAAATGGTAGGCATCCGGAGAAAGTACTACCGCGCCCCCGTCGAGGACGCCCGCGTCATGAGGAAGAAAATGGCATTCACCGCCACCGACGTAGACGGAGCAACACGGACGAACACGGGCCGGGCATGAGACATTTTTTGTCCGCGCATGTCAGTGTTTATCCACGCGCCTCACGCAAACCCTTACACCTCGGAACCCACATGCGACGCATCGTTCGTCTCATCCTGATCATTGCCTTCACGGTCGCCTCATACGCCGCAGTTCCCACGCCCGAACAGGCGCTCGGGTTTCCCATCGGTGCCGATCGGAAGTTGGCGGATTGGACTCAAATCCGGGACTACTTCCGAAGACTGGATGCCGCCAGCCCCAGAATCGTGGTTGAGAGGCTGGGAGAGACCACGCTGCAAAAACCGATGATCCTTGCCGTCATCTCCAGTCCCGCGAATCTGCGGCGGCTTGAGGAGTATCGAAGAATCCAGAGCGTGCTCGCTGACCCGAGAATTAAAGGCGAAAAGATCGACGGGTTGATCGATTCCGGGAAGGTTGTTGTCCTCGTGACGTGCGGCATTCACTCCACGGAAGTTGCATCGCCTTTGACTGCGGTCGATTTGGCCTACCGTCTGGCCACATCGTCAGCGCCGGAAACCATGGAGATCCTGGAGAAGGTGATCCTCCTGCTTGTCCCTTCTCTCAATCCGGACGGGACAACTTTGGTAGCCGAGTGGTATCGGAAGACGCTCGGGAGCGAGGCAGAAGGGACGACTCCCCCGCAGCTTTACCATCCCTATACAGGTCACGACAACAATCGCGACTGGTTCATGTTCACGCAGAAAGAGACTCGGGCGCTCGTAGAGAGGGTGCACCAACGCTGGCACCCGCAAATCGTCGTGGACCTGCACCAGATGGGACTCTACGGGGCGCGGCTCTTTATCCCGCCCTTCATCGATCCCATCGATCCGAACGTTGATCCCATCCTCCAGGCTCAGATAGCCGACCTGGGGACCTCGATCCTCGCCTCCCTGGTCCGTTCCAGCCGATCCGGGGTTGTGACCAATGCCATGTTTGACGCCTTCACGCCTTCGCGCTCTTACCAGCACTACCACGGCGGGGTTCGGATATTAATGGAGGCCGCCAGCGCTCGCCTCGCCTCTCCCGTCACCGTCAACACGGCGCAGATGAAGCCAACTCCCGACTTCGATCCAACCCAGCCTTCGTGGAATTTCCCGTTGCCCTGGCAGCCGGGAATCTGGCGGATCGGGGACGTCATCACCTACCAGAGAGAGGCGGTGGAAGCCTGCCTGCTTCATGCCGCCCGCTTTCGAGAAGAGTGGCTCCGCGGATTCCGTTCGGTCGCATTGAATGCGGTCAATCGCGCCCAACCTTACGCTTTCATCCTTCCGGCCGACCAGAAAGATCCGCAGTCGCTGATTGATCTGCTCGACATTCTGCGTCTGGGCCAAGTTGAAATCGAGAGGGCGGACAACGACTTCCGGGCATCCGTCACACTCCTCTCTTCCCCTTACGGGAAGCCGGGCCGCTCGGACTTTTCACGCGGCAGTTTCGTCATTCGGATCGCCCAGCCCTACGGCGCTTTTGCCAAAACCCTGCTCGAGCGCCAGAACTACCGCATGCCGGCGGGGAAGGGTATTCGCACCCCTTACGACGTGACCGGGCATACGCTCGGCCTGTTGCTGGGGGTCGAAGTGTACCAGGCGGATCAAGCCTTCAACCTTTCGACCCGCCCGTTGAGAGAGGCAGTCGACAAGGACTATGCGAAGATCGCGGGCGAGGGCGGGTACTGCCTTTTCGGTCACGAGAACAATGCTTTTGCGATCCTTGCTAATCGTTTCCTGAAGTCCGGCACCCCGGTATCCTGGGCTCCGAACGGATTTCAGGCCGAGGGCAAGGGGTTTCCCCCCGGCACCCTGATGGCCAGGTTTCCAGGCGCCTTGCCCGCACTGCAAGCGATAGTCGGCTCGCTCCCGGTCACAGTCGAACGAGTCGGCAAGGCTCCACAACTGGCCTGGCAGGACCTCCGAAGCCCGCGGATCGGGCTGTACCAGGGTTTTGAACCGTCGGCCGATGAGGGCTGGACGCGGTGGATTCTCGAGCGGAACGAGTTTCCTTTTAGGAGCCTTTCCGATAAAGACCTGCGTAACGGCGATCTCGCGGCACACGACGTGATCGTGTTCTGCAGCCAGGAGCCAAAGGCCATCGTGCAGGGGTTATCTGCACCCTATCCCGAGGAGTATCGAGGCGGGATCGGAAACGAAGGCGTTGCGAGACTGAAGTCTTTTGCCGAAAAAGGAGGCGTCATCCTCCTGCTCGGCGAAGCCTGCGGACTGGCAAAACAGATGAGTCCGGACGCCGAGGATCTGGGCGCAGGTCTGGAAAGGGAACGCTTCTATATACCCGGCACTCTTTTGAAGGTAGCCGTCAATAACCGGCACCCGATCGGTTATGGGATGCCCGAAGAGGCCGCGGTGATGTTCGAGAGCAGTCCGTTTTTCGACCCCTCGTTTGGACTCCCTGTGGCCCGCTACTCCCGGCAGGATACGGTGCTGAGCGGGTGGGCGCGTGGCGAGAGTCTCCTCGCGGAACGGTCGGGTCTGACGGAGACAAGGATCGGCCAGGGGGCCATCCTGATGATCGGTTTCCGAACTCAGTTCCGGGCTCAGGCGCGCGCGACTTACAAGTTCCTTTTTAACTGCCTCTACTATGCGACCACGTTTCGAAGTTGACCGAGTTAGCGAGTTACGAGTTACGGGTTGCGCCAGAACTCCAACCGCTTCACCTGCAACTCGTAACTCGTAACCCGTAACTCGTAACCGGTAACTCGTAACCGTTCGATGGTGCCACATGAATCGACGCGATTTTTGGAAGCTGGTTTTCGTAACGAGCCTGATTTCAACCGGACTGGTACTGTTTTTCCTCCGGTGGCCCTCTCCGCCTGCGACAAAGGCGGTGTTTGAGCAGTCCGACGCTCGCAGTTTCGACACTGCGGTGAGCGACGAAGAAAAGGTCAATATCCGTATCTATGAGACCCTCGGGCCGGGGGTGGTCAACGTGATCAGCACCACCGTTGACTACAACTTCTTCCTGGAAGCCATTCCTCGAGAGGGAGTCGGAAGCGGGTTCTTTCTCGATTCGAACGGTCACATTGCGACCAACTATCATGTCATCCAGGAAGCACAGAGGCTCGAGGTCACCATCTACGGTCAGACCCAAGGCATTAAGGCCTCGGTCGTCGGCGTGGATCCAACCAACGACATCGCCGTCCTGAAGATCGATTGTCCGAAAGAAGGCTGCCGACCGCTCAAACTGGGGTCGAGCAAGGATCTAAAGGTCGGGCAGAAAGTATTGGCGATCGGCAACCCGTTCGGGCTGGAAAGAACGCTTACCACGGGGATCATCTCGTCCCTTGGCCGGACCATCGAGTCCCGGCGCGGCGTGATCGATGAGGTCATTCAGACGGATGCGGCCATCAACCCCGGCAATTCGGGCGGCCCCCTGCTCAATACCCGCGGGGAAGTTATCGGGATTAACACCGCCATTCTTTCCAGGTCGGGCGACTATGCCGGCATCGGTTTCGCCGTCCCCGTCGATACCCTGGCTCGAATCGTCCCCGATTTGCTCGAGCATGGGAAAGTCCTGCGCCCCTACTGGGGTGCCCAGGGACGTCCGCTTGACGAGAGGCTGGCGAATGCTTTGCGTAAGGAGCAGTTGATGGAGGTGCCGGTTGACGAAGGTTTTCTGGTCGAAGTGGTTCGGCCGGGCGGCACCGCCGATCAGGCTGGGATCCTGGGCGGAAGCGAGCGGGTCTTCTGGAACTACCGCCCCCTGATCGTTGGAGGCGACATCATCACCGAGATCGGTGGGAAAGGCGTCTCCACGCTGAACGACATCGAGAATATCCTTGAGGACAAGCGGCCGGGGAACCAGATTCACATCACCTTCTACCGAAACGGCAAGAAGGTATCCAAGGACATCGAGCTGGTCGGTCGTGACACCGGCGGCCGCCGACTCCGCTTCTAACCCGCGGAGCTACGCGGATGACGTCGCGAAAAGCGCGGAAACAGGGAGCGGTTCTTCTTTCCGCGCTTTCCGCGATGTCATCCGCGTAGATCCGCGGGATGAAAAAAGACCTTCGTAGATTTTCAGAGTCGAGCGTTATAGTTAGTGAAGCCGTTAGAAGCGGAGGAAAAAGGATATGGTTAATCGAGTCATACTTGTAGGACGTCTGGGTAAAGACCCGGAAATGAGATACACCGCGGGCGGAGCCCCGGTGACCAACTTCTCCTTGGCCACCAACGAAACCTGGAAAGACCAGAGCGGCGAGCGGCAGGAGCGAACCGAGTGGCATAACATCGTGGTGTGGAACAAATTGGCCGAAACCTGCAACCAGTACCTCTCAAAGGGAAAGCTGGTCTACATCGAAGGCCGACTCCAGACCCGGGAGTGGGATGACCGGGACGGTAACAAGCGCCGAACTACCGAAGTTGTGGCGTCGGACATGAAAATGCTGGAGCGCCGATCGGACGCCGCCCCCGTGCACGATGCTCCGACCGAACGGCCGCCGGCCGAACGACCGCCTGCCGCCAAGCCGATGGAACCCGGCATCACCGACGACGACATCCCGTTCTAGCAAAGCAAGGAGTCAGGAGTCAGAAGTCAGGAGTCAGAAGTCAGAAGTCAGAATAGGAAAGCGAATTCCCTTTGGGCCTTTCTTCTGACTTCTGACTCCTGACTTCTGACTTCTGACTCCTGACTTTTGGTTTTTTCCTATGCAGCTCAAGATCTCACTGGCCCAGATCAACCCCAAGACCGGCGACATCCGGGGGAATGCTGCCAGGATCGTGCGTGGAATCGACGAGGCGCGTCGTGAAAACGCGGATCTGGTGATCTTCCCTGAGATGTGCCTGACCGGGTACTGTCTGGATGAAAAGCTGCTTATCAACCTGCAGTTCCTCAGAGCCAACCAGGAAGCGATCCTCAGGGATATCGCGCCGGCATGCGAGGGCATCACGGCAGTGGTGGGCTTTATTGACCTCGACGAAGAGCGCCGGGGCCCGGACAACCGGGTCGTGCGACGCAACGCGGCGGCGGTCATCCGCGATGGGCGGGTGCTCCAGATTGTAAAGAAACGGCTTCTGCCCGCCTATCGCTACTTCGAGGACAAACGATACTTTGAGGCGGGCCGGGAGGTTGAACCTGTCACCATAGAGACCAGCCGCGGCTCGGTCCGGATCGGTGTTCTCATCTGTGAGGATTTCTGGGACGAGGGCTACGAGCTGAAGCCCACCGCAATATACGCGGCGAAGGGGGCGGAACTGCTCGTCTGCATCAACGCCAGCCCATTCGTGGGCTGCAACCCCGGGCGTCGGGACGGCAAAAGATCCGCCCGCATGGAGAGGTTACAGAGCCAGGTTGCGCGTTACAGGATTCCGATTATCTACGTCAACACGGTTGGTATCGGGGACAACGGGAAGAACATCATCCCCTATGATGGATCAAGTCTGGCCCTGGACAGGGACGGGAAGCTGGTCGCCTCCCTGAGACCTTTTGCTGAGGACCAGCACTTGCTGGCGCTCGAAGATGGGGTCGGTTGTCCTGTCCCCGAGCCCGCTTTCGACCGGGAGGGCGAGATCTACGATGCCCTCGTCATGTCGGTCCGTGATTATTACGACAAGCTGGGCATTTTCCGGGGTGTCCTGGAAGCGGTTTCGGGAGGCATTGACTCTGCGCTCGGCACGGCGATCGCCTTTGATGCGATGGGCAGGGATCTCCTCACCTTGTACAATCTTCCCTCCCGGTACAACTCCTCTAAAACCCAGGAACTGGCCCGAGCCTTGGCCGACAACTTTCAGGTGGAGTACCACGTAATCCCGATTCAATCGATGGTGGATCAGGTGGTGCAGGATTTCGAGAAGCATCTTCACCCCATCCGCATTCCGGTCACTTTGGAGAACCTCCAATCGCGCATTCGGGGGCTGATCATGATGGCGGAGTCTAATGACAGGCAGGCTCTGCTGTTGACGAACGGGAATGAAACGGAGATCGCGCTCGGCTATGCCACTCTATACGGGGATATGGTGGGCGGCCTGTCGGTCATCGGCGATCTCCCTAAGCCGGATGTCTACCGGCTGGCCCGCTACGTGAACCGAAAGTACGGCCGGACGATGATCCCGGAGGAAATCTTCACGATCCCAGCCTCTGCCGAGCTGAAAGACAACCAGGTCGATCCCTTCGACTATGACGTGGTCGGGCCGATGATGAACGACTTTACCGAAAGCGGTTGGAGTCCGGACGAGATGGTGGAGCGTTTCAAGGCCCGCGCCCTCTCGCCCGAGAAGTACGGAGAAGGGGAGCGTTCGGTCTACGACAGACACAGCGTCGACGAGTTTGCCGCCCTGGCCCATCGGCTCTACCGCAGCCTGAGCCAGTCGGTCTATAAGCGACTGCAAGGCGCTCCGATCATTGCGGTCTCCGATCGCGCCTTCGGCTTCGATCTGCGGGAAACAATCATCAACGGCTGGGACGGGGGGTAGGCGGCCCCAAAAGGACCCCCAAAGGACC
>RPQK01000347.1 GCA_003819755.1 Acidobacteriota bacterium
CCGATCAGCCAGATTGCGGACATCCGCAAAGTGAACGGGCCGTCGATGATCCGGGATGAAAACGGAATGCTGGCCGGGTACGTTTTTGTCGACCTGGACACGAGCGACCTCGGCGGATATGTCGAGAAGGCCAAGGCGGCGGTGCGAGAAAAACTGGATTTGCCCGCGGGATACTCGCTCGTTTGGAGCGGCCAGTACGAGAACATGCTGCGGGTTCGGGAGCGGCTCAAGGTCGTCGTCCCGGTGACGCTGGTACTCATCTTTGCCCTGCTTTACATGAATACGAAGTCGACGTTCAAGGCAACGCTCGTCATGCTGGCCGTTCCATTCTCCCTGATCGGCGCCGTCTGGCTGCTCTACATCCTCGGCTACAACATTTCGATCGCGGTCTGGGTCGGGATGATCGCACTGATGGGTCTGGACGCGGAAACCGGCGTTTTCATGCTGCTCTTCCTTGACCTCTCCTATGACGAGGCGAGACGCAAAGGCCGGCTGAAAACGAAGGCCGACCTCGAGGAGGCCATCATCCACGGCGCCGTGAAGCGAGTCCGGCCGAAGCTGATGACTGTCGCGGCCGCCTTCATGGGATTGATGCCCATCATGTGGTCGATCGGGACCGGGGCGGACATGATGAAACGCGTCGTGGCGCCGATGGTTGGCGGGCTGGCCACGTCGTTCCTGCTTGAGCTGCTTGTCTACCCGGCCATCTACCTGCTGTGGAAGTGGCGGAAGGAAGTCAAGAACCAGACCTTTTCAACATCCGACGCGCCGGTGAGAGCGCACTAGATGAGGAGTTATATGAGACGTCTTCCAATCCTGAGCGCCATATTCCTGACAGCTATCGTACTGAACACCTGGACGATGGCCGAGGAGACACGGTTAGAGGTCAAGCACGACCACCTTTTAAAAAGCTGCAAAGGGCAACTGATCTTCAACGACAACGGTGTCCGGTATGAGACCAAGGATTCGAAGCATGCCCGGGACTGGAAGTACGAAGACATCCAGCAACTTGGAATCGAACCGAACAAAGTCGTGGTCCTCACCTACCGGGATCGTTTGCTCTACCTGGGTAAGGACGAAAAGTTCACTTTTGAGGTTACCGAGGGGCAGGTGAAGGATTCGCTGCGAGCGTTCGTCGAGGAAAAACTCACTCGCCCCCTCGTTTCCGCGGTGTTGCCGAGTGAGGTCGTCGTCAGGTATCGAATTCCGGTCAAACATCGAAGGGCCCTGAGGGGCACGGAAGGCGTCCTGGAGTTATCCGACCGGTATCTCATTTACCGGACCACTAATGATCAGAGCAAGGGCAAGAGTGACGCCAGAATCTGGCGATACGACGAACTGGTCTCCGTCGGCAGCACGGGCCCATTCCAGCTCCGAGTCACCGCGATGGAGCGGACCGGAGGCGAATACGGCGGGGGAAAGAACTTCGTGTTCGACCTGAAAGAGAAGTTGCCCGAACAGGCCTACGACTATCTATGGGACAAAATCAACAGGCCGCGGATCGACGGGGTGTCTTCAAGTGACGGACGCGCTTCGTCGGACAAAGGCGTGACCACCGTGGAAGGGGGACGTTAGCCTTCGGGGCGGTCCATCTATGGGGGTCAACATACTTCTGGTGGATGACAACAGGGCTTTCCTCCGTGTCATCGCCTATTTCATCAAGGAAATGGGATTCGATCCAAAGCCTGCGACTTCGGCTGAGGAAGGCTTGGCCATTCTTTCCAGCATCCCGGTAGCACTCGTGATCACCGACATCCGTATGCCGGGAATAGACGGCATGGAGTTCCTGAAACAGGCGGGCAAACTGGAGAATCGTGTGCCCTTCATTGTACTCACCGCCTTCGACTCACCGGAACTAAGAAGGCAGGTCGAAGAGTACGGCGCCAGCCTCCTGACCAAGTCGATCGGCCGGGAAGAACTCAGAAAGGCGGTTCTGAGTCGACTGGGAGTAAGTAGCAGTGAAGGATAAAGGATCAGGGCCAGAGAGACGGCGGCCGGGATCCCGCCCACCCGGCTCGTCACATTGAGAAAAAGAAATCTTCCCGATGCAAATCAGTCATCAACTTCCCTTCGCCTGCTTTTCCTTCTCCTCCACGACGTCCGGCCGCCTTTGCTCCAGCTCTTTCACAACATCGGAGAGGACCTCGGGTTGCTGCCTGCAACGCAGTTCCCGATTCATTCGTCTCAGCGCTACCCCAATTATGTCCCGGTGATGCAGCGACGAACCGAGCTTCTCGCTGAGCTTCAGCCAGATCTCATGGACCAGCTCAATGTCTTCCGGCCACAAGCGTGGTGGATGGGGCCCGAGATTCACGAAAACGGAGGGACGACCCGGGGTAATGATTTCAAGCGAGAAGGGGTGCCGGGGCTCCGGGAGTCTCTCCCAAGCTTGCCCGATCAGTCTCGCAAGTTCCTCCGAAGCCATACGGGTTGAGACACCGGTCACGAGGCGAGACGCCTTGAGGCTGGCTGCCGTTTGAACCATCGCTTCAAAAGAATCCACCCCGGGAACAACCAGCAATTCGGCGGGTTTCCCTTCTTTCTCGGCGAGCGACACGACCCGTGTGAACAGCTTGGTCTCGTAGTCTGTGAACAGTTGTTCCGCCTTGAGCTCGTATTCGCCCGCCCCCGCTCTCGATACGCGCCTGGCGGTCATGACCACGATGTCTTGCTTGGCGGTGTTGGTCTTAGTGAGGACAACCTGCAAGTGGGCCATCCGGTTGTAGTCCCGGACTGCGACCACAATTCCTCCGGGCCTGACCTGAATCGAGTCGGACGAGACACCCGGCCTGACATCGAGGACGAATTGTTCCAACCCCTTGGTCCGTCGCTTCGCCCTCATCATCCGTTCTGAAATCGTGAAGACAGTGAACAGCACGAGCATGAACGTGACACCCGAGAGGGTGGCGATCCTTTTGGAGAACAGGTTCGCGACGGCGACAACGAACAAAACCAGAGTCGTCAGTGCGAGGCCAACCGGGATCTCCCGTCCCGCGATCCTGAGATTCAGGGGTGTCTTGTACTCCTGGTCGCTCCGCTGGTACCGAAGCACCAAAACACTCAGCGACTTCAGGAAGAAGCTCCAGACGATTCCGAAGGCATACGCCTCGCCGAGCAGGTACGTCTTGCCGCCGCTCGCCACAATCGTTGCGAGCTGCAGTACGGCCACCACATTGATGATTCGATAGGTTGTGCCAAATCGCCGATGCGGCTTCTGAAAGCCGGAGTGGAGGACGCCGTCCTCCGCCACCCGATTCATGACACCATTCGCGCCGATAATCGAAGTGTTGACGGCACCAGAAAGAATGAGGACGCCGACAACGACAACGAAAACGTGGAAAACCAGCTTCAACAGCTCCGGGCCGGCCAGGTGCATAGCGAGACCGCCGAGCAGGTTTTCGACGTACTGACGGCGTGCGCTGTCCGGGATAATCATCGCCGCAAGCAAGGTGATTCCGCCCGTCGAAATCGCGGCGAATGTACACACGATATTGCCCGTGATCCGCAAGTTCTTCAGCTTCGGCGATGCAATCTCCCGATAAACCTGCGCGAGTGTCTCAAACCCGCTCATGGACAGCAGCGAGTGTCCGAACGCAATAATGATCGCGACGATGGGGATGGTGGGCCAGAAGGTGCCATGGAACCAGCCGAGACCCTCCTCGCTGAACTCGAGGTTCCCTGGCGTTGGCGCCGGAGGAATCTGGGATGGTCCGCGGACGAGCAGGGTGACTGAGCACCAGACCAGGAACATGACCACCATGACCGTGGTCACCTGCATGATCCTTAGCGCCTTTGAGCTGGACTCATGGAGTCCCTTGATGTTGTACCACCAGAAGTAGACGGTCACGAGAATGGCGAAGCCGACCGCAAAGTAGTTTGGTGGAATCGCGAACGGCGAGTGCAGTGCGGCGCTCGCTTCGTTCAGCAACCGCCCCAGGTACTGGCCTGCACTGACGCTGCTGATCGGCCCAGTCAGTACGTAATCGAACAAGAGCGCCGAGACCGAAAGCCTGGCCACGAAGGAACCCATGGCGTCCCGGACGACTACGTAAACTCCGCCCCGAACAAACATGCTGCTGCTTTCCATGTAAATGGAACGTACGGCGAAACTGAACAGCATGACACCCAGAATGAACCACGGTGCACTTCGGCCGATGGCGTGCTCGGCAATGCCGCCGACGTAATAAACGCTTGAGCCCAGATCATTGAGGACGATCGCGGCTGCCCGCCAGAAGGATATGAAGGCGAGCATCACGGTACTGGCTACCACAACTTTGGTAGCACCGGAGCGTTGTTTCTTCGACAAGGAGGAACCCCCGCTGGCCAAAGACCATAATCATACGGGGCGGCACATAAAGAAGGCATAAAGACGGTTTCGAATCGGCGAAGAGAGCCAGGTCGACCTTGTGGCCGAGGCGTTCAACGTCACCCGGGTCCGCAACCGGAATTTCGGGGTGGACAACTTTAGCGCCTACGGCACTCCGGATAGCCCTACAATTACGCCGGGCAACCGCTCTTCGGCCCGGGGCCCGGTCAGTTCAGCGGACCTCGTCAGCTTCAACTCGGTGTTCGCTTCATCTTCTAGAACATCGTATAATCGGGGCTCTTTCCGCGGCTAAGGAGTATTGATGACCAGACGCTTTGCACTGAGGTTCCGGGCCCGAGTCTGGGCGACTGCAACGGCCTTTATCCTGTTAACTTGTTTGTTTACCTGGATTCGAGCTGACGAGCCGCTTCCCAAGGTTGCCGCTTCCCTGGGACTCAAAATCCTGAGCCTTCAAAAGCAATTTGCCGGGAAGCCGGAGGGAATCACGATTTACGTGCTCGGAGACAGCAACGTGGCCAAAGCCTTCCTCTCCTATGTCAATCAGAATGTGGGGACGATGCGATTGGCCAGGGTCCTTTCCGGCGACGGGCTGCCGGCGGATAAGCCGGACATCCTCTTCATCGGCGACAAGAACAAGGTTCAAGAGGCGATCAAGTACACCCGCGCCAACGGGGTTCTGAGCATGGCCCGAAACGACAGAATGATTTCGCAGGGAGTCACCCTCATCGTCTACCTGGGAGCGGAGGGCACGCCCCAGATCAGCCTCAACATGTCCGGCGCCCTCCTGGAGCGAGTTGAAGTGAACCCAGCGACTCTTAAGGTCGCCCGAGTCGCCCGATAAATCGGGCGGTAAGAAAATGAACATCTCTTCCATTCGAGTGAAGATTCTCTCGATCGTCGTCGCTATAGGAGTCCTTTTCAGCCTCCTCTTGGCGTTCTATACCCCCTTCCAGTCCCGGCTTTTGGCCAACGAGATACTGCGAAATGATGCCGAGTTCATCGCGCAGCTCTTGGCTGACAACCTGGCGTTAGGCATGCAGACTCGCATCCTGGACAACGGAGCAAACCTGAAACAGACGCTCCGTTTACTGGGCCAAGGGAGGGAAAACCGCAGGGCAATCTCGCGGGTCCGCGTATTCGACGAGAAACGGGCGTACGTGGATGGCCTAAACGCCCCGGCCGAGTCTCCCCAAAGCCAGCCTGAGTCACAGCCGGAGACCGTTACCTGGTCTGACAGCGTCGACATCCTTCGCACCTGGCTCCCGATGCGCGATGTCGATGCCAAGATCGTCGGGTATGTCGAAATTGATTTCTCCAAGGCTTACCTGCAGGCTCAGAGCGCCCAGAATGGGAGGAAGAACATAGTCATCGCGCTCCTTGCCTTCGGCGTGACCCTTCTGATCACCCTGCTCACGGTGGATCGGCTCGCGCGCTCAATCGGGAAGCTCTCCATCGCGGCGCAGCAGGTGACCTCCGGAAAAGTTGACGTCACGATTGATGTTCGCTCTCGTGACGAAGTCGGGAAGCTGGCAGAGTCGTTGCGGGAGATGATCCGCATCCAGCAAGAACGTGCGAGTGCGGCCAACCGCATTGCCAAAGGCGACCTCAGCGTGAACGTCCAGAAGATGTCCGAGGAGGATTTGCTGGGGAACGCCATGCTCACCATGAAGCGAGGAATACAGGCGATGGTTGAGGATATCCGACGCCTGGCCGCCGCCGCCGTGGAGGGGAATCTGACTTACCGCGCTGACGTGTCCCGGCATGGAGGAGAGTTTGCCGAAATCATCGGAGGTGTCAACAACACCCTGAATGCCGTTGTCGGACCGATCAACGAGACCGCGCAAGTCTTGGAGAGGATCGCTCGCAAGGACCTGACCGCGCGTATGACCGGCAATTACAAAGGAGACTTGGCGAGGATCAAGGAGGCGATGAACACTGCGGCCGCCAACCTCGATCAGGCGCTTCAGCAGGTTGCGCGCACCGCCGAACAGGTGGCGTCGGCTTCGGGACAGATCCGGGTGGGGAGTCAATCCTTGTCCCACGGAGCAGGGCAGCAGGCCAGTTCTCTCGAGGAGATCTCCGGCAGCCTTCAGGAGATGGCCTCCATGACAAAGCAGAATCAGAACAATGCCGAGCAGGCCGATGCCGTGTCCAAGGAAGCGAAACAAAGCGTCGACAAGGGAACGGAAAGCATGACGCGCCTGTCGCAGGCGATCGATAGGATCAGAGCTTCGTCCGCTGCCACCGCCAAAATCGTAAAGACAATCGATGAGATTGCGTTTCAGACCAACCTCCTGGCCCTGAACGCCGCTGTTGAAGCGGCTCGGGCCGGGGAAGCCGGGAGAGGTTTTGCGGTTGTCGCTGAAGAGGTCCGTCACCTGGCCATGCGCAGCGCGGAAGCCGCGAAAAGCACTTCCAGCTTGATCGAGGAATCGGTCGACAAGGCGGGTCAAGGCGTGTCTATTAACCACGAAGTGTTTGCGAACCTCTCGGAAATCACCTCCCGGGTCAACCAGATCAGCACGGTCATGGGCAGTATTACCGCGGGCTCCGAACAGCAGAGCCAGGGGGTGGAGCAGGTCAACCGGGCCGTCGAACAAATCAACCAGGTGACTCAGGAAACGGCGGCCAGCGCAGAGGAGTCAGCCAGCGCTGCGCTGGAGCTGAACAGGCAGGCGGAGGACATGAAAGAATTGGTCGCCGGATTCCGCCTGAGCGGAGCGAGTCTTGTGCCGGCGGGCCTCCCCCCTCTCGAACCAGATTTGGCATCGATTGGGACACGGACGCCGAAAGGAGGGAACGGCATAAGCCTGGTTCCGAAGATCCCTGCGGAGTGGCACGGCAGCGGCGGTATCCTGACGGCCTGACCGGCAACACAGCCGAGCAGTGGAGTTAGAGGCTAAGGGCTCGGCTACTTCCTCCCGCCGGAGGCGTGAGAGGAGAGTAGCCGGGGGTGGAGCCGTTTTTCAGGCGACACCCCCGGAGAACGACCCAGAAGCAAGAACGCACCCCGGCAGGGGTGCGAGGAGTCCCTCCTCCCACTCCTGCCGGACTGGGGGATTTTGCCGCCTTTTTCCCGGGGGTGTCGCCTGAAAAACGGCTCCACCCCCGACATCTACTCTCCTCTCACGCCTCCGGCGGGAGGAAATAACCAGGCCCTCAGCCTCACTTGTTTGTCCAGGCGCGTGTTCCGGCTAAGGAGCAGAGCCATGCCTGCACTTTAGGGTCTGGCTACTTCCTCCCGCCGGAGGCGTGAGAGGAGAGTAGCCGGGGGTGGAGCCGTTTTCAGGCGACACCCCCGGAAAACGACGCAGAAGCAAGAACGCACCCCGGCAGGCGTGCGAAGAGTCCCTCCGCCCCCGCCTGCGGGAGTGGGGGATTGTAGTGCCTGTTTCCAGGAGGTGGCGCCTTAACAGCGGCTCCCCCCCCGGCTACTCTCCTCTCACGCCTCCGG
>RPQK01000348.1 GCA_003819755.1 Acidobacteriota bacterium
ATCATGACCTGGCCCGCACTCGTTGTCGCCCAGTCAGGGCGCGGCACTTCCTTGATCAGGTGCAGAGTCATCAGGCCGACGGTTCTTTCGCCGTTATTGACGAGGAAACAACGCTGCCCCCCGCCGAGGATATGTTCGTCCACCAGCTGTTGCAGCGTCAGCTCCTCAGGGACAACGGTACAGTGAGTGCTCATGGCCTGGGCAACAGTGTGGCCCGCCAGCAGGCCCTGAACCATTACTTGCTGTATCTGCGTCGAAGCGGCGTTGTCGAGAAACCAGCCGATGAAGGCAATCCACACGCCTCCACCAAGGTTGCCGGTGAACATTTGCCAGACGCCGTAAAAGATGAACATGAAGCCGAAAAACCGGCCCGCGGTGGCTGCGGTGAGCGTCGCCCGGCGCATGTCTTTCGTGACGGCCCAGACAATGGCACGAAACACGCGGCCACCGTCCAGCGGATAACCGGGGATGAGATTAAACAGCACGAGGGCGAGGTTGATGTAAGCCAGATACGTGACCAGCCCCAAGAGGGGTTCAACGCCGGCAACCACCGGCTGAACGGCGTAGAAGAAAGCGGCCAGGACAAGGCTCACGAGCGGACCGGCGATTGCGATGAGAAACTCGGCGATCGGGCTTGGCGGCTGCGCCCCAATCTGAGCAACGCCTCCAAAGATAAAAAGCGTGATACTGCGCACCGGAATCTTGTACCGTAAAGCCACCACCGAGTGGCCCAGTTCATGGAGCAGCACGCTGGCAAAAAGCATGATGGCCGTCACTGCGCCCATCAGCCAGTAAAGCAGCGGCGACCAATTCTTGAATTCAGAGGGATAGTAAGTTCCCCCGAGCATCCAGGTGAGCAGCGCGAAGATCAGAAACCAGGAGTAATCCAAGGCAATGGGAATCCCCAGCAGCCTGCCTAACGGGATGTTATGTCGCGTCATGACTTTTGTGCCCCTTTTGGAGTGCGGCGGCAGAAGGAGTCCGACGCTTTTTCAGGACTCCTGGCGACGCCGCTTTGGTCCGTGCAGCATGTGATCGGTAATTGAGAGGTCGATGAACCAGCGCTGGCTGCATAGACCAAAGCGGCGTCGCCAGGAGTCCTGAAAAAGCGTCGGACTCCTTCTGCCGCCGCACTCCAAAGGGGGGTCTCGTCCCGCCCGAGGCGTGTGCAGCCTCTCACGCGGCTTCGCCGGCTTCCCTTGGAACATGCCGATGCGGAGCCCAGACAACCTAACGGGCTAAAACCTCTTCGGCTATTTTGGCCGGGGTGTCCGGTTCACCTGCTTTGATGGCATCACCTGCTTTGATGTCAACCTTGAAAGCGTCTTCCATCGGGTCTTTGAAAGGCACCTCGATTCGGAGCAGCCCGTGCTCGTAAGTCGCCTGGGCTTCGCGAGGTTTCACCGGCCAACCTAAAGCCAGAGCTGCGACGTACTCGATGTCCCTTGCCGGCGCTGTCAGATGGATACTGTCTTCCAGAATCTTCAGGTCGATGGTATCTGTTGGCGCTCCCGGAATGGCAAACTCTACTGCCAGCTTGCGGGTCTCCGCGTCCGCATACGCTACCGTATTGGGCGCAACCTTGATTCGATATTCCGACATCTTGCTACCTCCATTCTTCAAGTTTTGATTTCGTGAGGCAGGCTTATTGAGCCCGCCTCCGTTTGACAGTGCTCGCGGGCGCTAGGCCCACCGGCCTCGGCGGCTGAAGACATTGAAGAGAAACACAACGACTGCCAAGAACAGCAGGGCGTGAATCAGATTTCCCCCCACTGAGAGGGAAAAACCCAGAAGCCACAACACCAGCAAAATCAAGATGATGGTGTATAACATAGTTGAATCTCCTTTCTTTTCTGCCTCGAATCACCGGGATTTTTCTACGGCTTGTCCCGATACTACGCGTCCGTACTGGGGGTGTCAGTTCAGTACCGCTCACCCGTTCGGTCAAAACTGCTCACGGGAAGGACGCCCGCGGACGCCAGGCCTGCCGGTGACCAGGGAGGCCGGGGCATGGCGGGCGACGTTGGTCGTCGCCTCCTGGAGAATTCCGACGAGGGCGGTGAGAAGGTCCGGATTTGGAGGCTAATCCGTACTTTTTTGACGGGCTAATTGACGCGGGCGACCACCAGTGTCATGTCGTCTTGCGGCGGCGCTTTCTGAATAAATGCCCGCACCTGCCAGAGGATTTCGCCCAGGATTTCGGAGGGTGGGCGCGCGCAGTTTTCCCGGATCACGCCGCAAAGACGTTCCTCTCCGAACTCTTCTTGGGAGCTGTTCGCGGCTTCCGAGATGCCGTCCGAGTAAAGGACGAGGAGGTCGCCGGGCTGAACAGGAACCTCACCCTGATGATAGGTGGCTGTCCGGATCAGGCCGAGAACCGGGCCCCCTTCTTCCAGCCGGCTGCTCTCACACGTACCGCTGCCGTTGGGCCGCAACAACAGGGGAGGCGGATGACCGGCATTGACATATCGGATTATCCTGGCCTCTCGGTCGTAGGAACCCCAAAACAGGCTGGCGAAACGCTCGGGTCCTGTCCGCGTGCTCAGCAGATAGTTTAACTGGCTCCAGGAGATCTCCTGGTCCGTGGGTGTTCCCATCCAGCGCATGGAACGCAAAGCGCCATGGAGCATGCCCATCAACAGGGCGGCGGACAGTCCTTTTCCGGACACGTCGCCGAGGACGAACGCCACCTGATCTTGACTGGTGGTGAAAACGTCGTAAAAGTCTCCCCCGACCTGCCAGGCCGGGACGCAGGCGGCCGCGAAGTCGAGCCCGCCGAGCGCGGCATTAAGCGGAGGCAGCAAGTCTGCCTGGACCTTGCGTGCCAGTTCCAACTGCTCTTCCAATTGTTTTCCCCGGACATAGCGGGGAAGCTGAACCCAGATGATCATCATCGCGGCTGCCAGCCCCAGAGCGGCCAGAGTGCTGACGACCAGATTGCGCCGCAAAGGGCTGAAGACAGAGGAAGCGGTCTCGAGATAAAGCGCGATCTCGAGCAGTCTCGGTCCCTGGCGCGCGGCGGGAGGACGGAGCTCGGCCCGTCCGGCTTCAGGGCTCAGCGAGGTCGCCGGAGGACGGGGTCCCGCAGATGCTGCATCCGGCCCGGGACGGAATCGAATCCGGCGCAGCGGCAGCAGGGAGACCAAAACCCTGCCTTTGGAAGTATCCCGCAATTCAGGGGTTCTCGCCCCATCGAGCGGAGCGACGCGCGCCTCCTCCGCCGCCAGAGGCGGGCCGGTTGGCTCTCCGGCCTCGACGGCGACCTTTCCCGTCGGGTCGATAATGCGCATCCATGCGATCTTGGCCACATTGTCCTGCAGGATCTCCTCCAGCACTGTTCGCTGCTGCCCCGCACTAGAGGCCTCTGACAGGCGCAGCCCCCGGTCCACGGCAAGAACCTGTCTTTCCGCCTCTCGCCTCAACTGATCCGAGACCAACTGCCTGGAGACGTGGTAATAGGTGAAGCCCGATTCGACCAGCAGCAGAAGGCTCAGAAACAGCCCCGCCGCCAGGAGTCCTTTGAGCCACAGGTAGCGCGGTTTGCCCATTTTCATTGTGTCTGCCCCCCATCCTATGCCGAGGTGATTCTCTCGTCCAGTTCAGTACCGCTCGCCCCGCTGGTCACAACTGCTCAGCCCCGTCAAATGCGACGTGACCGAGCAGGCCAGGCAGTGAGTGGCGTCCTTCCGTGAGCAATTTTGACCAGCGGGGTGAGCGGTACTGAACTGACGGATTGCAGAGGACGCGTAATATCGGAAGAAAGCGGTAAGCGGCTGTCCATTCGATCCGGGAAATAAAAAAACATGAGAGGGGAGTGCAACATGGCCGGGAAAAGTACGGCACTGTTGGGTATTTACCCGACTTACTCCGGCGCGATCAGCGCTGTCAATGTCTTGAAGGTGGCTGGATTTCGGAAAACGGAAATGCGTATTGGCGCTCTGACGATTCCAGGTTTGGGTCCCTTTGCCGCCGCCGATCTTGCCTGGTCGGCACTTGCAGTCAGTGGCGATCGTGAGGGTGGAGCCGGATGCGGCATAGCCGACCCGCTGATCGGCATGGGAATCTCCGAACACGAGGCCAAGCACTATGAGCTCCGGGTAGAAGAGGGCGGAATCCTCCTCTGGGTGCATTCGGACAATTCGGGGTGGACGAAGCGCGCCATGGACATTCTCGAGAGGACGGGAGCGGAGGATATCTCGGGGCCATGGCACCGCACTTCGAAAACAAGCTGGCCGTCGATTCACTTCATGGTCTAAGGTCTTGAGTACGGCTGTGAAGACAAAAGTGATATGGATCCAGCTTACGGACCGCGGAAAATGCCGACGATGCGTCACGTAAGATTCGAGCTTCCGACCAGCGATAGCGCCGAGATGCCGCGCAAAGGATTCTCAGCCTGGCTCTTTAGTTGATTGAACGGCTTCCTGACTTTCGCGTACATTACCGGGTCGTGGAACAACAGCAGCCGTCAAGGACAGGCATGAACAGCAGACAGAGGATGGATGCAGCCATGCGGTTGCGCCAGCCCGATCGCGTCCCGGTCATGTGCCAGCTCGCTATCGGACACTATTCTCTGAATACCGATCTCGACGAGGTGGATATCTGGCATTCAACCGAAGCTTTCGGCGATGCACTTATCTGCCTTCAGCGCCGTTACAGTTTCGACGGCATCCTCGTCAACCTGCCTGGCCGCGACCCGAATTGGCGAGCATACATCCGGCGTGTCGAGGAAAAGGATCGCGAAACGGTTATCCGTTGGATGAACGGCTGGTACACGGTTGTTCCCAGCGACGATAATCCGCACGTCTATCGGGAAAGCGGCGTGCGCTACTTTCCTGCGTTTGAAGAGGTGGATCCAGAGCGGCTGTTCTACATCGAGCCGCATGACTTGTCCGGAATCACATATCCCTATTCCTGGGGCTTCGGGGGTGAACCAGCACCGCTCGGCAAGCACTTTTTCCCGGTCTGGCATTATGACACTATTCGTTACGTTGCCAACCGCGTCGGCGACCGCGTCTCTGTCCACGCTGAGGTCTTTTCGCCTTTCTCGCAGTTCATGGAGATGCTCGACTACACCAACGGGTTGATCGCGCTAATGGACAATCCAGGCAAGTCAAGGGCTTGTTTGGAGGCGTTGAGTGAGGGTGCCATCGCACTTGGGCAAGGCCAGGCCGCGGCGGGCGCGCAGGCGATCTTGGTGTCCTCGGCCTTCGCCGGTGCCGGTCTGATCTCACGGGAGAATTACAGGGAATTCGTGTTGCCTTATGAGGAAAAGGTGATCCGAGGCATCCGAAAGGGATTTGATGGTCCGATCTACACACATACCTGCGGCGCGATCGGGGATCGCCTGGATCTGATGATGGAGACGGGAACGAACGGGATTGACACACTGGATCCCCCGCCGCTTGGGACTGTTGACTTGCAGGATGCCCGGCAAATCCTCGCAGGGCGTTGCTTTATCAAAGGTAATATGGACCCGGTGAATACGATTCTGAAAGGGACGCCCCAGACAGTGTACGAAGACGCGGTGCGCAGGATCGCTATCGCGGGTCCGGGGGGCGGGTATATCCTCAGCTCTGCCTGCTCGGTCTCACCTCATGCCCCAGCGGCAAACATTAGGAAACTGGTCGAGGCAGTAGAAGATTACGGGAGGTATCCGTTCCAGGCCGATGGCTCACCGCCGAGCAGCAGGTTTCGATGAACTTGAAGGGAGGACGTCCCGGGCTCCCAGGTCTCCACCACACGCCTGGCGGGACGCCCCCCTCGTAGGAGACGCTGCTTCCGTGTCCCTGGCTCGGTTACCTGCGCCTCCTAGCCCAAATCGCCCTAGAACGTGAACTTCGCGCCGAAGCGGAACACCCGTTGGTTCCCCGGAGACCCGGTCACTTCGCCGAAAGTCGTCTGACCGAAGTTGGCGTTCGGTCCGCCGAAGTTCGGCGAGTTGGTCGCGTTGAAGGCGTCCACGCGGAACTCGGCGGACATACTTTCTTTGATGGTCACCCTTTTTACCAGGGCCCCGTCGAGCTGAACGAATCGAGGCCCGACCAATGCCGCATTGCGCGTGAGGTTCCCGAACGTTGCCGGTGCCGGAGCCGAGAAGACGGAGGTGTCGAAGTACTTCTGACCCGGCCCGATTTTCCCGGTGATCGCCGGCTTGGCCGTCATGTTCGGACGTTGCGTGTTGCCCGGCGCCTTAAGACTCGCGGCGCTCGTTATCACATCAACAGGGTTTCCGGACATCGCCGAGAAGATTCCGCTCAGTTGCCAGCCGCCCAATATGTGCTTGATTCCTGCGTTCGTGCTTTTCAGGGATGGAAGCTGGTAAACGAACGAATTCACATAGATGTGAGTCCGGTCGTGATTCGAGGGTCCCCAGCTGAGCTCCTTGTCGATCGGCGTGGTAATCAAACCGTTCTCGCTGTGATAGTCATAGGACCGCCCGTACGTATAGGAGTTGTTGACCATCAGGCCACTGGTGAACTTGCGGTCGACTTTCAACTGGAGCGAGTTGTACTCGGTCCGCGCTTTCCACCAGATTCTGGACGTGGCTGTTCGACCCAATTTGTATTGAGCCTGCCCGGCGTTGTCGGCGCCGAGGACCATGCCGGCGTTCAGGTCGGTCTCAGCCAAGATATCGACCCCGCGGTTTCCGACGTAAGCGATCTCGCCCGTGAAGCTCCGCGGCAGTCGGGACTGAAACGCGATGTTCCAGGAATGCAGGGCGGCTTCGCGCAGGTCGGACGGGACAATCTGGTAGCCTTGTTTGAGCAGCCAGGGAGTGTCGGCCGGAATAATCCCGTTGGCCGGGATGTTGGCGATGACCGGGGCCGTAAAGCCCGCGGCCATCGATCCTGCGGGCTGGTACGCGCTCGGAGCATTAAACTGGTTGTTCTGCTTGACCGGGAAGTTGTAAGCGTACCGGTTGTCGGGAAACGGAATAGTGCTTACTCCGTACCCCGCCCTCAGGACCATGCCATCCTGCAAACGGTAGGCGAGACCGAGCCGTGGCGCGAAGTTCTTGTAATAGCTTTTCACTCCCACGTTAGTCGGAATGTCGCCGTATCCGGCGACCCTGAGCGAATTGGTGGCCAAATCGTAGTTCGACAGGCCGCCTTTACCCTCCAAGCCGACCAGCGGTGTGTAGTATTCGTGCCGCAAGCCGAGATCCACGGTTATCTTCGGGGTCAGCTGCCACTTGTCGTGGACGAAAGTCGCGATAGCCGAGTGCCGCACCCCGGGATTTATGATTTTCAGATCGCGCCCGATCGCGTTCGGAAGGTCAAGCAGAAAACTCGCAAACGCATTGCCGAACCCGTTGAGCGATGCCGAATCGCCAGGCAGGGCCGTCGGATTGGGTGCGAAGTTGAACTGCCCGCGCGGTCCGCCGTTATCCTGCACCTGGAGCAGGAAATCCCGGTTGTGACGGTAGTCGGCCCCGACCTTGAGGGTGTGATTGCCGACCATCTTAGTGAAGTTCGAGGCTAATTCGATTGTCCTTTCCGAACGATCCCACGGCAGACTGGCCGAGAAGCCGACCAAGGGGGCTCCGTAACCGGTTATGTTAATGGAGGTGATCCCACTGGTGAAATCGTCGGTGTTGACGCCCTTGATGCCGACTTCCTCGGCGGACTTCAAGCCGTCACCCTGAGAGACGGCCTTGTTGTGGTAATAACTGGCGCCACCCCGGGCCTCCATGATCAAGGTGGGGCTGAAGGACCGGGTGTAATTGACCGCCGTGCTGAAGGTCGCGTCAGTCCCGGTTCCCGCGAAGCCTCCGTTGG
>RPQK01000349.1 GCA_003819755.1 Acidobacteriota bacterium
CAAAGCGGTTGAAGCCATCAAATTAGGAGCTTTTGATTTTTTGACCAAGCCCTTTGAAAAAGCGGAAGTCCAACAGACGATCATCAACGCTCTCAAGATGGCCGACCTGATGGAGGAGAATCGCGAGCTGGCGCGCGCGGTGAGTCGGAAGTTCGAGTTTGAGGGCCTCGTCGGCTCATCCAAGAAGCTCAGGGACGTGCTCGAGATGGGCGGGCAGTTGGCGCAGGTCGATACGACCGTACTCATCCAGGGGGAGAGTGGAACGGGTAAGGAAGTGTTGGCCCGGGCAATTCACTACAACAGCTCGCGCCGGAACCGTCCCTTTGTCGTGGTCAATTGCGGCGCGATCCCTGAAAACCTCATTGAAAGCGAGCTGTTCGGCTATCGAAAAGGAGCGTTTACCGGAGCGGTGTCGGACAGGAAGGGCAAATTCGAAGCGGCGGATACAGGGACTCTGTTGCTTGACGAAGTGGCCGAGTTGCCGCTGAACATGCAGGTCAAGCTACTGAGGGTATTGCAGCAGAAGGAGGTGGATGTCGTCGGCGATCCACACCCGAAAAAGGTCGACGTGCGGATCATTGCGGCGACGAACCGTGATCTCTACGCCCTGACCGGCGAAGGGGGGTTCCGGGAGGATTTGTATTACAGACTCTCGGTAGCTCCGCTCTATTTGCCCCCATTGCGGGAACGTCGGGAAGATATACCCCTTCTGGTTCATCACTTCCTGGCGAACTTACGGCGGCGGTTCGACAAGGAGGTCAACATCGAGCCGGCCGTGATGTCAGAGTTGCAGGCCTATCACTGGCCGGGCAATGTCCGCGAGCTCGAAAACATTGTGGAGCGGGTCGTGGTGTTCAACAAGACGGGGACGGTCGACATGAATGATCTCCCGCCGCACCTGCTCAGAGCCAGTCGCTCGATCGGCTTCGGCAACGTGGTCATGAAACTCCCCGAGGATGGCTTTTCTCTCGAGGATTTGGAGAAGAATCTCCTTCACGAGGCTCTGCGGCGACACGGCTGGAATCAAAGTCAGGCGGCTCGTTATCTCGGGATCACACGCAATACTCTGATCTACCGCATGCAGAAATTCGGGCTAAAGGAGCAGACGCTGGAGTAAGTTGGCCAGATACGGAGCGGTGGCAGTGAAAAGATCCTTAAACGATTGGCTCAAATACACTTCGATCCTCTTTCTGATCCTGGTCGTCTCGGCACTCCATTACTGGACGAGCATCGACTATCTGTATCTTCACGAGATTTACCAGCGGGTCTACTATATCCCGATCCTGCTGGCCGCCTTCTGGTATGGGCCTCTGGGAGGTGTCCTTGCGGCCCTGCTGACCAGTTCCCTCTACGTCTACCATATCCAGGCGCACTGGGCTCACTTCCCGACGTATACGGTCAACCAGTATGCGGAGATCATTCTTTATCACATCGTTGCCGTCATCATTGGGTTCCTGTCGCGGCGGGAACGGCGGCAGAGAGAGAGCCTGGAATCGACCACCAAGGAACTAAGCCGCGCCTATGAGCAGATCCAGCAGACATTCGAGCAACTGAAGCAGGCTGACCGTCTGGCCGCGTTGGGCCAACTGAGTGCCGGAGTAGCGCACGAGATTCGCAATCCCCTCGGGTCAATCAAAGGCTCGATCGAAATCCTCGAAGCGGAGTTTCCGCCGGATCATCCAAAGCGGGAATTCGTGGATATCATCAAGGAGGAAACGGTCCGACTGAACACGATCGTCGGGGAGTTCCTCAAGTTTGCGCGGCCGGCGAGTCCTTCAATGCAGGCGACGTCCCTGCCCGAGCTTGTTGACTCCACGCTGACGCTCCTGAAGAAACAGGCAGAAGACTCTCATGTGAGACTGAGCGTTGCCCACGATCCGGCCCTTCCTGACATCCACCTGGATCCTGATCAGATCAGACAGGTGCTCTTGAATGTCGTCCTTAACGGCATCCAGGCTATGCCCGAGGGCGGACGCATCGTCGTGCGATCGTCGTACCGCCAGTCGGAGGGGACAGCCCTGATCGAAGTGGCTGACACCGGGAACGGCCAACCTCCCCCGAATCTGGATCATCTCTTCGATCCGTTCTTCACGACCAAGCCTCACGGGACCGGCCTGGGGCTCTCGATATCCTACCAACTGGTTCACAACCACAGAGGCAGCCTGAACGTGCGCAAGAACGACCAGGGCGGGCTGACATTCGCCATCTCGTTGCCGGCCGCCGGCTGACCGCTGCCCCGCTGAACCGCTGGTTCCGGTGCCACTCAACCCGGCAGTGGGCAGCGGGCAGCGGTCAGCCGGCTACTCCATCGGCTCGCACCGGGATTCTTTCGGCGAACGCCTTTTCGAGCTCCTCTCGAAATTGGGGGGCGGCGATGGCGGTCAAAGCTTTCGCTCTTTCCCGCAGGTTCTTCCCGTGGAGGAAGGCGACACCGTACTCCGTTATCACGTAGTGGACATCCGCCCGGGTCGTGACGACTCCGGCCCCGGATTTGAGGTACGGAACGATTCTCGACACCGTCCCGTGTTTGGCGGTCGCGGGAATGGCAATTATCGGTTTCCCGCCTTTCGATCGCGCGGCTCCCCGGATAAAGTCGACCTGACCTCCGAATCCCGAGTAAATATACGGACCTATCGAGTCGGAGCAGACCTGTCCCGTCAGATCGATTTCAATGGCAGAGTTGACCGCCACCATCTTTTCGTTTTGAGCAACGACGAAGGGGTCATTCGTGTAGCCGGTAGGATGAAGCTCAAAAATCGGGTTGTCGTCGACGAAGTCGTAAAGACCCTGTGTCCCGAGGACAAACGTCCCGATCATCTTCCCGGGATGAAGGGTTTTGCGTGCGCCGGTAATGAACCCTTGTTCTATGCCTTCCTTGACGCCATCGGAAATCATCTCGGTGTGAATGCCGAGATCTTTATGTGTCTTCAGCGCGGTCAGGACCGCGTCCGGGATTCCGCCGATTCCGAGTTGCAGAGTCGAGCCGTCGTCGATGAGAGCAGCGATGTTCTCCCCGATCCGCCGTTCAACATCGGTGTACGGTTTCTTAGTCAGCTGGGGCAAGGGCTCGGAGGACTCGACGATTTTGTGAAAGCGGGAGACATGGATAAAGGAGTCGCCGAGCGTCCTTGGCATCAATCGATTGACCTGCGCGACTGAAATCCGCGCGGCCTGAACCACGCACTTGGAGGTGAGGACTTCCGTCCCCAGGCTGACAAACCCGTGCTCGTCGGCAGGACTCACCTGAATCAACGCCACATCGACGGGCATCAGCCCGGAACTGAACAACGCGGGGATCTCCGAAAGGAACACGGGCACATAGTCGGCCCGTCCGGCGTTTACCGCCTCCCTGTCAGCCGAGCCGACAAAAAGCGAGTTGTGCCGGAAAATTCCCTCCATCTCCGGTTTCGACAGGGGATCCTCTCCCAGCATCAACCCATGGGCGAGCTCAACATCACGCAGCTCGTCCTTCCTTTTCGCCAGGGCACGCAGCAGAAGATAGGGAGCAGAGGCATTACCGCTGATAAACAGCCTTTGCCCGCTCTGGATCACCGAAACGGCCTCCTCGGCAGTGCACCGTCGCTTTTGGTATTCAGCCAGCCAGCTAGCCATATCAGCACTCCTCCAGAAGCGTCTCAACTGACTGGTAGCCTTTGCCCGCAACCCCCAAATGCTGGCGGGTCACGTACCCGCGGCAGGTACAGATGCCACGCCGGAGTTCCGGCATATGGCTGACGGCTTTTTGCCACCCCTCTTCGGCCAGTGCCAACAGGTAGGGCAAAACCGCGTTGGAAAGGGCATGTGAGGACGTCCGGGGAACCAACGAGGGCAAATTGGGAACCGCAAAGTGAATAACGCCGTCGAGGTTGAAGATGAAATCCTCGGTCGGAGTCAGACGGCTGGTCTCGACGGCTCCGCCCTGGTCTATGGAAAAATCGATGATCACCGAACCGCGCCTCATCGTCTTCACCATTTCCCGTGTGACCAGCACCGGAGTCCGCTCACCCGGAACCTGAACGGCTGCCATCAGGACATCCGCAAAGCTAGCCAACTTTGCGAGATTCCGTTGGTTGTACGAGACGGTAATTGTCCCTGGAACCTCCTGACTGACCTTCTCGAGTTGACGCAGGTCCTTGTCGACGACGTAAACCGAGCAACCGAGCCCCTTGAAGGATAAAGCAGCGCAGGAACCGAGCGTGCCTCCTCCCAGGATGACCACCTCGGCAGGCGGAATTCCTTCGATACCACCGAGGAGGATTCCCCGTCCGCCCTTGATATTGCCTTGAAGCAGCCGCCCTGCAATCTGGGGCGCCATTTTCCCGGCGATCTTCGACATCGGCCGCTGGAGCGGATGCGAGGCGTCTTCCCTCTGCACCAGCTCCATTCCTATCGAAAGAATGTTGCGGTCAAGAATCAGGTCGAGAAGAGGGCGCGGTGATAAGCCAAGGATCAGGAATGCGAAGAGAATCTGATCTTCCCGCAGATAATCCCACTCTTCCTCCAACGGGACCTGGACTTTGACCACGAGGTCCGCACGCCGATACGCCTCCTCTTTGGAGTAGACCACAACGGCTCCGGCCTCCCGGTAATTGTCATCGCTGAAATGGGCGCCTTCGCCCGCACCCTTCTCGACCAGGACCTGAACGCCCTGGCTGGTGAGTTCTCGGACGGCGGGCGGTGACAGGCTCACCCGCTTTTCTTCGAGACCCCCTCTGACTGCAATCTCTTTGGGAATTCCGATGATCATTCTTAGCTCCTGTCGTGACACGGGAAGTATCTTCCAGAGGCGCTGATTGGCGCAAGGGACGCCAGGGACAGAAGGGACAGAAGGGACAGAAGGGACAGAAGGGACACCGTTACTGGCGAGACGTCCCTCTGTCTCTTGTGTCCTTTGTGTCCTTTGTGTCCCTTGTGTCTCTTGTGTCCCTTCTGTCCCTGGCGTCCCTTGTGTCCCTGGCGTCCCTTGTGTCCCTTGTGTCCCTGACTCACCCCCAAACCTAAGCCTTTTCACCTCCTCCCTTCGCGGCTATAATCACGCCGATGCCTTGGTGGATCTATGTGTACGTGGTGCTTTTCGGCTTGGTAATCGGCAGTTTTCTCAATGTCTGCATCCATCGGATTCCCCAGGGCCAATCCATTGTCCGCCCCCGCTCGCGATGTCCTTACTGCAATCATTTGATCCGGGCTTGGGAAAACATCCCGCTGGTCAGCTACGCCTTGCTCCGCGGACGGTGCAGCCAATGTCATGCTCGCATATCCTGGGTCTATCCGGCAGTTGAAGCCCTCACCGCCGGCGTTTTCTACCTCCTGTTTCGCAAGTACGAGTTCGGTGCTGCCTTCTGGTTGAACGCGTTGTTTTTCAGCCTCCTCATAGCTCTCGTCTTCATCGACCTCTTCCACAGGATCCTGCCTGATGTCTTAACCAAAGGCGGTACCCTGGTCGGCTTTCTACTCGTCCCGCTGCAGTCCCCGGAGTTCTTTACCAAACCGGCCACCACCTGGATCGGCGATATGATCGCCGCCCGATATCTCGACTCGCTCCTCGGAATAGCGCTCGGCGGCGGCCTCCTCTGGGTGGTTGCCAAGCTTTATTTCATGATCAAGAAGATTGAAGGGATGGGCCTGGGCGACGTGAAGATGATGATGACGATCGGCGCCTTCCTCGGGTGGCGGTTTGCCTGGCTGACGATCTTCCTGGGCTCATTGGTCGGCGCCTTCGTCGGCATCGCCTTCATCTACCTTTCCGGCAGAGACCGGCTTTACGAGCTACCCTTCGGCACCTTCCTGGGAGTCGCTGCCATCGCGGCGACGTTGTGGGGCGCCCCCCTCATTCACTGGTACTTCAGCCTGCTATAGCCTCCATGCCTGGTTCCAGAGCGGCGCACGACCCGTTACCTCAAAATTTTCCTTCGTAGATTTTCAAACTCGAGCGTTATAGCAGGTAGAGGAAAAAGGAGGAGGCATGAACAAACACCTCGTAACCGCCTGCGTATTCGTGGCTTGGTGCCTTCTGGGTGCTTTCCCATTACTTTGGGCCCAGGGAAAGGTCGACATCAACACCGGGTCCGTGGCCGAACTGGATACTCTTCCCGGCATCGGCCCCGCCATCGCGGCCCGCATCGTCGAGTTCCGGAGCCGCAATGGTCCGTTTCGCCGACCGGAGGATCTGATGAATGTCCGCGGCATCGGCGAGAAGAAGTTCCTGAAGTTGAAGGAGAGGATTGCCATTTCGGGCACGGGCCCGGCCGCCCGTAATCCGGCGCCGGCACCGGCTAAGGCGACGAGTGCGCCCAAGCCCAAGCGACAGTGAATTTGGATACAACCGTCTCAGAGCCGACCGCTAGCAACGACGATTAGGATCTTGTACAGTGTTGTTACTGTGCCTAAAAGCGGTCGGCTGAAACGGTTATGAAAGCAGAGTATCTGGATTACCGGCGGATCCCGGGTCAAAATCCGATCTTCCTTCGGTACCTTTACGAATTTGAATCGGTAGCCGACTGGTATCCCGCAGGGCAGCCCGACGCCACCACGTTGGCGAGGCGAGCGCACCAGCTTCTCAGAAGCGGGAGAGAGTATCCGCGCGAGGCGCTCGTGGCGAGTCTGGACCGTTTTAACCGGCTGGTCGGGTCGGGCCAGCCGGCACTGGAAAATATTCAGACTCTACGGCAGTCTTCGACAGTGGCGGTCGTGACCGGCCAGCAGGTCGGGTTGTTCGGCGGACCTGCTCTGGCGGTTCACAAGGCTCTGACCGCCATTTCGCTGGCCCGGCAACTGGAACAGGACGGGGTGCGCGCCGTGCCTGTGTTCTGGCTGGCATCCGACGACTCCGACTATGCGGAGGTGGCTGCGGCCCGGCTTCTGGCTGCTGACGGTGAACTGCTGACGGTAGCTCATCCGGGTCCCGTGGAAAATGGAAACCGGACGGTCGGAAGCGTACGGTTGACCGGCGTTGAGGACCTTCTGGAGGACGTGGGAGCCAGGACCGCCCAAGGGGAATTCCGCCGCCCGGTTCTGGAGAACCTGCGGAAGACGTATGCGAGCGGGCGAACCTTCAGCGAGGCTTTCGGGGCACTGATGGCCGCCCTTTTTCAAGAACAAGGGCTGGTCCTTTACGATGCCCTGACTGCCCGGCTCAAAGGCACGTTGACTGAAGCGTATTCGACGGCAATCAGGAGACGGGATGACATCATCGGCGAACTGAGGAAGCGTTCGGAGCAGCTGCAGAAGACAGGACTGACTCCCCAGGTGCAAGTACCGGAGGATGAGACCCTTCTCTTCCTGTTTCGGGGCGACCGGCGCTACAAGATGAGCTGCCTGGACGGGGGATACAGGACTCGGGAGGGAAGCTCTCAGGACTTCTCAGAAGAGGAACTGCTTTCCCTGGGTCGCCGGGAGCCGGAAGCTCTTGGGCCCAATGTGCTCCTGCGCCCGATCCTCCAGGATCACCTGTTTCCTACGGTTGCCTACGTGGCTGGACCCGCAGAAACGGCGTATTTTGCTCAAATCAGCGCGATAGCGGGCTTCTGGGGTGTGGAACCGGCCGTGTTCCCGAGAGTGGGTGTCACGCTGATCGATGCCAAGGTGAAACGCCTCTTTCAAAAGTACAGGATCGGTCTCGAAGATATTCTTGGGGGCTCACCGCAGGAGACTCTCCACCGCCTGGCCAAAGACAGCGCGGCAGGCGAGCTGATCCGGAGTTTTGAAGGACTGCACGGGTCCGTTGAGACGCAGGCCGGGCAGATTGAAGGACGACTGGAGCCAATA
>RPQK01000350.1 GCA_003819755.1 Acidobacteriota bacterium
CCGGCCGGGGTCGGGTGGCGTGCCGGTATCCGCCGATAACTGACGGGCTGCTTTAATGACAACAACCTAAGGAGAAATCCCATGATGTCCAGCGCCGAAGATAGGACAAAAGGCAAATTTCACGAAATCAAGGGAAAGGTGAAGGAGGAGGCCGGCAAATTGACGAACAGTCCGGAATTGGAGGCTGAAGGCAGAGCCGAGAAGATTGCAGGCAAGGTCCAGACGAAAATCGGCGAGATAGAGAAAGTCTTCGGAGAATGACGAAGGCCGTTCCCCGCTAGCGTGTCTCGCGCCCCGCCCTAACCCGGTTTGCACTTCCTGCGAGGCGGGTCAACGCCACGGAATGAGGCGATATGACCGTTCTTCTCCGCTGTCTCTTGCTTGGAATGCTGGCAGTCGTCTACGCAATCCCATGTCCCGCCCTGGCTGCGCGGAAGCCGGGCGCCCCCATCACGATCACGGCGGCGCCGGGCACCCTGGTCCGCTGGACGGCGCCGGGCATAACGCGCTGCGGCATGCAGGGACGCACGTGGGCCCCGTTGCTGGAGACCTGCTACTATCCGATCGATCTCCTGCAGAAGCCTGGTGTCATAGCGATCTCCGGCGTGATCTCCGGACGCAAAAAGCTCGCCCACATCTCCGTGGAGCCCTTCTCGTACGGGACCGAGGAAATAGAACTTCCCGACATTCCGCAAGCCAATCCCTCGAAGGAGGACCTCAATCGCGACCGGCGCGACCAGACGCTGGTGAGTAAGGTCTTCGCACGCAGGGAGGGGCCGGCGAAGTTCACGCTGCCGATCGGGCCGCCGGTCCGCCCGCTGCCCGAGGGCAAGGCTTTCGGCGCGAAGCGGGTCTTTAACGGCAAACCAGCCCCGCAGCCTCATACGGGGAGCGACTACGCCGCGCCGGCGGGCAGCCCGGTCCTCGTCGCCGCCGATGGGACGGTGTTGATCGCCAAGGATCTGTTCTTCGCGGGCAACGCCGTGTTCATCGACCACGGCAACGGCCTCGTCACCATGTACTTCCACCTCTCCCGAATCGAGGTCGAGGTCGGGCAGGAGGTCACCAAGGGCCACACGCTCGGCGTGGTCGGATCGACGGGCCGCTCCACGGGACCGCACCTGTTCTTCGGCGTCCGCTGGCACAACGCCCGGATCGATCCCCTGTTCCTGCTCGAGGACCCGGGCAAGATCCCGTCTGTGAGCGACGCGTCAGCGCCTGCGGCGCCTGCCGGCGCAAACGCTAACGATTCGTCCAGGCAGACGCGGAAACGGTGAGCGTTAACCGTCCGGGCCAGAAAACAGGACATCTCAGCGGCATCAGACCTCGACATTGGCAGGCGGCAGATGTGGGACCAGGACGTCGTAGTTGTTGCGGCACCTTCCCAAACCGCCCAGGATCCAGTGAGACTCCTCTTGCCAATGACAAGGGGACGGGGTACAAGGGAACTGAGGAGTAGATTCTAATGGCTGACGAGAGCTTGGAGATCAAGAACAAGGAAAGTATCTTAGGTAACGAAACCAACGAGGACGGAAGTCCCGTTCAGGAAGTCCGCAAGGATGGGGAAGTAGTAGCCGAGATACGGAACAAAGAGAGCATATTCGGAACCGAGAAGAACGAAGATGGTTCGCCGGTCAAGGAGGTTGTCAAGAAGGGTTAATCAGTCTATTTTCCACGGGCATAATTCGGCACAAATCACCGAGATAGAACCCCACCTAAAGGAATTAGGGTGACAGGGCTTCAATTTTCAGTTTTTGCGGTCTGTCCCCTTCGACAGACAGCAATCGTGACTGCCCGCCTGAAGGCGGAACTACAAACAGTCTGGCACCACCCGGACGCGCTTGCCACCGAGCTAAACGCTTTCCTCTTTCTGCGGTCTAGGCTGAAGCAGTCGTGTACGCACGAGTCTTTCTTGCAGACCGGATGGGTAAAGGCAAACGGGCTGGTTCGCCAGCGGTTTTGGTGGCACGAAACCGGAAACTAGCCGAGCGGGTTGACGACGCGAATGCCGCCATAGTCCTGCCCGGGATTGAGGTCCTCGGACCAGAGGGTCGTAGCACCGGCCTCTCGCGCGGCTGCCAGGATCAGCCCGTCCCAGAAGGACACGCGCCACCGGTCCATTTCGGCTATGCCCCGCTCGCACAGGGCCACCGTGTTTTCGATGACACGCCACTGCGCATAGTCCGTCACCGCCTCGCGGGCCTCAGCCAGGGGAACCCCGAGGCGACAGAGGTTGACGAAAAACTCCTGCAGCACCTGGACGCTGAGCCAGGGCGCTTCATCGGCCCGCCACAGCTCCCTCAACCTCGCACATGCCTGCTCGTGCTTGGCGCCGGATCAAGCTGTGTCCCGCTTGCTCGCCCTCAAGCTGGCCTTCTCTTCGAGAGCGAGCCGTGCTTGTTGGTGTAAACGTGGGTGATTTCAGCACCCAAGAGAAGAATCTGTGCCGAGTAATAGATCCAGACAAGGACAACGAGAGGGGATGATACTGCCCCGTATGCCGAAGTTACGACGGACCGGCTGAGATACAGCCCGATCAGCACTTTGCCGGTCGTGAAAAGGAGTGACGCAATTGCCGCACCGATCCAGACATCGTTCCAGGCAATCTTCGTGTCTGGTAGTAACTTGAAGACAAGCGCGAGCAGCAGGGTGATCACCCCGAACGAGAGGACCGATTCAAGTATAAACACGCGCCAGGTAAGCAGATGTCCCATGGATCTTCCTACACCCCCGAGAGCGGCGCTGGCGACGAGTGACAACAGCAACAGAACGCCCGTGCCCAGGACCAGGCTGAACGATAGGAATCGCTGTCGAATCGCGTGCAGCAGGAAACTTCCTGATTTGCGCTCGACCCTCCAGATCTTATTGAGCGCATCCTGGAGCTCAACGAAGGCGCCTGAGGCGCCGACCAACATTGTTCCGACACCAATCGTGGTGGCAATGAGGCCAGGAACGCGCCCGTTGGCGCTCAAGATGGCAGCCTGGAGAAGCCTGGCACTCGTTTCACCCACCAGGGCTTGAAGGTGCCGTAGGACCTCAGCCTCAGCCGCCTTTTGCCCTAATCCCAGAGCCGCAATCGCCGTCGCGACAATCAGGACTGGGGCCAGCGAGAGGATCGCGTAGAATGTCAGCGCTGCGCCCATGCTCGGAGCGTTGTCTTGGAGCCATGCAAAGCCTGACTCTTTGAGCAGGGCCCAGACGCCCCTTATGTTCGCTGATACCGTCGATACTGCCGAGAGGCCCGGCTTCATCCAGTGAATCGCCCCCAACCTGCTCATGGGAGCCACCTCTCTACCGGTGAGGTTTGGCGCCATAATCGGCTCAAGCTCAAACCACCTTTCGACTCCGTGTGTCTCAGTCTCCTAAACTGCCGAAAAAAAAGCTGGGCGAGGAATCGTCCTCGCCCAGCAGCCGTGCGTTGGCGCTACGCCCGGCATCTATTGGCGGAAGCGGACCGAATCCAGCATGATCCGGAAGGCGTGGTTATAGCTCTGGAAGTCGCGGTCGGGCGCGACAAAAACAAAGAAGAGCAAACCCTCCGGGCGTGGCACGGTGACCAGCCAATTCGTCTCGCGCCCTCCCAGGGGGGACTCGTTGGAGAGGTCGGTGGAGAGAGCCCGCTCCCCATTGACTCGGATGTCCTCGGGTGAGCGAATGATTCGCATCCCCTGGTTGGAGAGGCGGAGATCTTCAATCAACCGGTCCGTGGCCTCTTCCAGGGACATTTGTGATGACTGCCCGTAGCCTCGCGGCTGCAACTGCTGGCGGTCATTACGGGTAAAACGAGGCTCATACATGTTCACGATGAGGCCATAAGCCAAGGCCTGGTTGCCCCGGCCATCGTCGACCAAGCCTCTGTCGGGCGCTATCGTGAAAGTCGCATCTCCCTGCCCGTAGGCCTGCCAGTTGTCCGGGTGATTGATACGCAAAACAGAGTTCTCGAAAGGCGTCGAACGGTTTGACGGCCACTCGGGTTGTGTCCCGCTCGACCTCCCGGTTTGCGTCTGCTGTTGTGCGGCGGTGGGAATGGAAACCTGCTGATTTTCTTTTGCGGTCACGTCGTAGGTCCTGCCAGCCCATCCATAGTTGAGACGCAGCGTCTTCTTCTGGCTTTTGGCAGGATCGCCACCCATTGAGGCATTGGTCACCTTGAAGCTCAGCCGGTCGTTCTGAACACGAGACTGTAACAGCTCACGCACGTCTGTGAACCTGTCGCTGGTGCCATAGCTCGCGGACTGTATCTGCAATCCACGGGTGCTGCGCCTGCCGCTGCCGGTGTTCCCCGCCAGATTTTGCGTGCCGCCCCGAGGCGCGGGGAGTGACTGGATATAGCTCTTGATGTTCTGGAATTCCCGTGAATCCGTTTTTGCTCCGCGCACCGGGGCGCCGAGCTGGCCAATTTCCTGGTCCACCCGTTCGATACGGTTGTCAGGGTTCGGGTGGTTGCTGAAGAACTCCACCTGGCGCCCGCTCCCCTCTTCCCCCTGGATTTTTTCAAAAAACTGCCCCATGGCGCGCGGGTCGTAACCCGAATCGTACAGGACTTGCGTGCCCATCTCGTCCGCCTGGCTCTCGGCTGTTCGCGAATATTTGAGTAACAGCGAGTTGGTCGCAAATCCTGCGCCTATTTGCGCCATCACAGCGGCCACCGAGTTCTTGTTGCCCAGCGCGCCACCGAGGATGGCTAGAGGAACCTGAGCAATGTAGGCCTTGGTCGCCTGGTTGGTCCCGTGGCGCAAGGCCACGTGCGCGGTCTCGTGCGCCATGACCCCGGCAAGCTGTGCTTCATTGTCGGCAGCCTCGATGACGCCGCGGTTGATGTAGACAAATCCGCCGGGCAGCGCGAAAGCATTGATGGCCCGGTCATTGACACATTTATATTGATAAGGATACTTCTCGCCGGGCGCGTGGGAGGCGAGGGTGCGCCCCAGGTTGTTCAGGTACTTATCCACCCGCGAGTCGTTGAGCATGGGCACCTGCTGCTCCGCATCGCGAGAGACCTGTTGGCCCATTTCGACATCCTGCTGCGGTGAAAACATATTCCAGCCCGGCTTCAGCGGTGTCCGCTGCGCCCAAGCCAGCTGAGTCAACATAAGCGCGACGAGCGCTGTCAACATGACTGGGTGTCGGAGCCCCCAAGCGGGCGGTCTGGCACGACCAGCATTAGAGCGGTCTGCATCGTGTGTAATCATTTCTGCCTCCATCCGGTTTGAGCACTACTGAGTCGTCTGGCGATATCGACGGCCGTTGCGAGTGAATCTCGTGTCGGGCACTCCCATTCGGAGCGATTTCTCCAAACGGAACGTCACCAGGGACTCAGCGGGCACGTCCACCTTCTTGCCCCGGGTCAGGACCTGCGCGCCGGCGCCCGCTCCAGCTCCCGCTGCTGCGCCGATTGCGGCGCCTTTTTTGCCGCCGGCAATCGCGCCGATGATCGTACCCAGCACCGCGCCGCCGCCAATGTATTCGGCGGTCCGCTTGTTCTTACCGATGCCGTCCTTCTGTTCGTTACCCATGACCGCATCATCCGCGGTTATCGCAAACCGCTGCCCGCCTACGGTGACCGATTCCAAATCGAGCACCAGGTCGTTCTTCGCCAGTTTCTTCACGGTTAGTTCCACCTGCGAGCCTCTTGGGATGGCAACGTTGTTGTTGGCATCCCTCACATCCAGATCCACGATGCCGGCGAATATCCGGCCGTCGCTTTTCTTAACTTTGATTTTTTCGGCGGTCCGAACCGATATGCTGGTGCCGGTGCCGATCGTTCCCGACTGGGCAAAAGCCAGCGATGTCAAGGCGAAAAATACCAATAGCTTTCTCATTTCATTCCTCCAATGCCAACAATATTTGTCATGGCCCGGCTTCCGCGGTGCACCCCCTTCCTCATCAGAGAGTTACCTGCTGTTGCAGGGACCAGTCGGGTGAGCCGTATCACCGCGCTTCCGTTCTGCTTTCCCGGCTGAATTCACTGGGATTCACTTCAGTGGCGCCCCGCGTCACCCCCGCGTCACATCGTCCGTTAAGTTACTTGTACCCTGTCGTAAGTGCTGTGTCTGTCCGGTTTCGCTCACAGATCTGGTCAATAGTGCTCGTGAACATCTCGCTCGCAACCGACACAACGGGATGTGACCGAGGTGTTCCTTTTTGAACAGGCAGCTGATCCTTTTTGAACAGACAGCTCAAGTCGCTGCCTGTTACATTTTCGAAAAATCGGGGGTTAAGGAGAGTCCATGTCACTTATCGTTCTGATTATCATCCTGCTCCTCTTGTTTGGCGGAGGCGGAGGGTATTACGGATATCGGAGATGGGGGTCGGGCGGAGGCCTCGGAATCGTCGGGCTGGTCCTGATCATTCTGTTGCTCTTGTACCTGTTCGGTGGATTGCGCCTGCCCAGTTGAGGCTTTTTGTCTGTCCGGGTGTGCTGACCCCGAAATCCTGTGCCCAAGCCAGCGTGTAGCGGAGTCGTGAAACTCCTTGGGAAATCCGGATTGGATCGAGCGCTAAGGAGAAAACATATGGCGCACGGCCACGGTAATGAATATCAGATAAGAATTGTCCGCAATGACGGAGTCGAAGAACTGAGCGGGTGGATGAACAGCGCAGAGCAGGTTGCTCACACAATGCTCGCGGTGCATAGGCCACAAGGCAAAACCTACTGGCTTCTGGTACGAAGAATTCTCTGTCCCAACTGCTCAGATGGGGCACAGGTCATGGAATACCCCCTTATGCATCTGCCGTCTCCACGGTACATCCCGCACGACTCCCGTCACCGGCAGGGGGTGGAGTCGAGGGACCGGTGCGCTTTGGATTTTTCCGCAGCAGGGTATGCGCGGTAAGCCAGGCCCTTGCCCCTAACCCAGCCCACCATAGCCTCACTGGGCGCCGACTGCTGGCAGCGAGCGCCGCTGCGAGCGCAGGCATGAAAACGGCTGACGGCTGCAGCTGACGGCTTACAAAAGCAAGTGCGTCCACCCGCGGTGCTTTTGTCAGCCGTCAGCTGTCAGCCGTCAGCGTCTTCCTGCCTGCGCTCGCAGGCATCCCTCGCCCAGGAAATCGCCGGCGCTCAGTGTGGCGACAATCGCTTCCTTGCCCTGCGACGATATAACCGAGAGCTTCGACTTCCCTTGTCGAACATTAGAATATGGAATCAGCGGGTTCTCCTTGCCGGAAGATGCAGCGATCAGCTCCGTATTCAGCAGTGGTTTTTCCGCGCGAGAGTCCTGCGAGCAGGCCTTCCCAATCGACAGGTGCGCTCTTCTTTGTTGGCATGACACATCCTTTCAGCAGGATTATGGGTCGTTACAGCTTCTTCAGCGCCTCGATGCGCTGAATTACGACTTTGGCATAACGTCATCGTGGAAGAAGCGCTCAAAGAGGCGGCGTCAGAGACAGAAGGTGCGGGTCTGAATCCGCAAGAAATGAAAGAGACGGTCAAGGAAGCAGTGAAGGAAGCGGTCAGGGAGCGCGTCGAAGAAATGGTGAAAGATTCCCTGGAGGAGCTCGGAAAATCTAGCCTGCCTTAGCCTCTGCGAAGCATGCAAGCTTCGTGAACCGTCAAGTACAACTCATGGGTGTGCATAAGTGAACACACGTGCGTCCATGATTGCACTGACGTCAGTCTCCGCCCCTTCTATCATCGTGCAGATGGAGAAGTGAACATCATGAAATCAAGAACGAAGAAGGGGGCAGGGAATAGTCTTCACAAGGTCAAAGACAAGACTGAGAAGCGATTGCAGAAACGGA
>RPQK01000351.1 GCA_003819755.1 Acidobacteriota bacterium
CCGGGAATTAGGCGGCAAAATCCCCCACTCCGGCAGGAGTGGGAGGAGGGACTCCTCGCACCGCCTGCCGGGGTGCGTTCTTGCTTCTGTCGTTTTCCGGGGGTGTCGCCTGAAAAACGGCTCCACCCCCGGCTACTCTCCTCTCACGCCTCCGGCGTGAGGAAGTAGCCAGGCCCACCCCCGGCTACTCTCCTCTCACGCCTCCGGCGTGAGGAAGTAGCCAGGCCCTCAGCCTCATTGGTTTGCCCAGTTGAGGCCGTGAGCCGGTGACAGGGCTTCAGGGCGTGTTGCCCAAATCGAAAAGTCAGGCTTCGGACCAATCTGGAGTGCGGCGCAAAGGTGGCTCAGTTCACTGTGATGCAGTTGAAGCTCTGCTCCCGGACTCCGTGATAGTGCTTGTCCCAGGCCTTTTTCTTGGGGTGCTTGACATACTCGTCGTAGCTGTCCCGGTCGGCAAACTCGATCACGAACGTTCGGGAAAAGTCGCTCGGTTGGATCCTCTTGGTGTCGATCCAGAGCCCTTTGACTCCCGGAATGTCGGCCAGAATGGCCTTCAGATCTTCGAAGACCTTCAGTTTCTCGGTGTCCGGGACATCTGGTTTCCATTTCAGCGTGACGTGATGAATGATGGTCTTGGGCATCGGGACACCACCCTCGGCCAGGCTGATCGCAGTCAGGTTCAGCGCGAGAAGAATCATTGAAAGTGCGAAATCTACGGACAATCGATACCTACGCATGGCTCACCTCTCCTCTGGAAACTGAGAGCCAACCGTAGACCCTTCGCCGCCGGCCGTCGTCCAGATTTATGAATTCGTACGCGGTGGTAGGGCTTAGGCCGGCCTGGAAAGGGCCGAGCGGAGTGCGCGGAACTCGCTCGGCTTCATGCCCGTGTGTTTCTTGAATGCCGAATTGAAAGTCGACTTCGAGTTGAAACCGACGTCGTACGCGATATCCAAAATGGACCGCTCTTCTCCCACCGGGTCCGACAGCAATCGCTTGCTCTCTTCAATCCGGTAGCTGTTGATGAAGTCGCAGAAGTTCCGTCCGAACAATTCGTTGATGATCTGCGAAAGGTGACGGGGCGAGATTCGCAACTGTCGGGCGAGTCCGGACATGGTCAAGCATGGATTCAAATAGGGTTTCTGGCCATCCATCAGGTCCAGCAGTTCTTCCTTGCGCCGGCGCTTCTCCAGTTCGTCCAGGTCCGATTTCTCATACCTCCTGTACGGCGGGAGGACGTCAGCCGAACGGACTATGAGATACAGGAGGGTGTTCGAGAAGACAAAGGCGCCGAAGATGTAGGTGCTCGCCTTGTACGGGCACCATCGAGCGACGGTCACATCTCCAACCATGCAGAACTGGAGCCGCGACAGCCATAGCACCAGGTACCCGGGCATGATCAGCCTCAACCAAGTCAGCTCGCCCTCGCCTGTGGCCAGAACCCGGAGCCAGGACGCGCCTCTCGCTGCCGCCAGGCAACGGATCGCGCAGCCGAGGTAGGCAGCGTTGTGAATGAGGACAGCAGCGCTGATAGCAAAGGGAAGGTAGCGCCGCAAACTCTTCCAGTCATCTGCGAACTGAAGGACCAAGACGGTCGCAATAGCGAAAATCAGAAAAGCTGCGAAATGCGCCCATTCGATCGGCCGTATCCGGTAGCGGGAGAGCACGAGAGACTTCACGTAAAGCAGCAGGAGCGGGCCAATCAGGAACGAAGTGCCGGTTGCCAGTGTCGCTGCTCCGTACCACAGGTGATAACGCCCGAATCCCGAGCCGAGCGCCGCGAAGCCCGCGGTTAGCAGCGCAAACGATATGAACAGAGCAGACAACAGGAGATTGCTGGTCCGCAAGCCCGTTCTCTTTGACATGAGCGAAATCGCGATGAGTAAAGACTGGGCGACCGCGACCGCGCCGGCAAGCTGCAGAAGCGTCATGGCTGAAGGGCGCCTCCTGGCGTCGGAATAATAACAAAGCCGGGCCGGGGACAAAAGGACTAAACGTCGAAGCCCACCGAAACGTGTCGCCCTCTGATAATCCCCCGGGGCCTGATTCCGTCGTCCCTCTGCTCTTTCCTGCACTTTAGGGCGACTCGGCCGGCTCATCGACTGGGAACCACAACGACCGGGCATGTTCGACGGCGAGGTGAAATGGTTCTTTCTGTCCCCTTTGGCATATTCTGAAGATCAACTTCGGGAATTTGCCGACGCAGAAAACGGAAAGGGACAGAGACGATGAGGAAAGCTGTTTCAGACTCTGACAAAGATAAGGCCGGGCAGGCCAAAGACGTGGACGCTTATCTGGCGACTGTGCACCCCACAACGCGGACCGTTTTGGACAAGCTGCGGCGGGCCATCAAGGCGGCCGCGCCCCAGGCTGAGGAAGTCATCAGCTACCGGATCCCGACGTACAAGTATCACGGACCACTCGTCCACTTCATGGCGGGCAAGAACCATTGCAGCCTGATTGTCGTAAGCGAGGCGGTGATGAACGAATACAGGAAAGAGCTCGAGCCGTACGACACTTCAGGCAGGACCATCCACTTCTCGGCAGAAAACCCTCTCCCAGAGGCGCTCGTTCAGAAGATCGTGAGGACCAGAATCAAGGAGAATGAGGCGATCGCAAAGCGAGGGAAGGCGCCTGGTTCTGGATCCACTTGATCGCCGCCTCAACCACCGTATCACCGCCTTTGGCGACGTCATCGGGCGCTAATGACTCCTGTTCGAAAAATGGCTAAGCTCAGCACCGTAAAAGGAAAGGACAGCAAGATGAGCACGCACGAAGAACCGACTCGGAGGGATTTCGGGAAGATCGCGTTGCGGGGAGCGGTCGCGGCCACATTCGCATCTGCAGGACGCGCTGACGCCGCCAGGCTTCGCCCGATTCCCCCCGGAATCAAGATAGGCACCGGCGGCGGGCGGGCCACTCCCGAGAACCTGCGGTATCTGAAGCAGCTAGGGATTACCTGGGTAAGCCTGGGAGCATCGCCGGAAACCGCGACTGCCGAGGGCTTTACGAAAATGCGCCAGGAGTGGGAAGAAGCGGGTTTCAGAGTCTACAACATCGGCAGCGGAGTCGGCCCGAGCGGGAGCCTCCACAACATGCCCGAAGTCACCCTCAATCTTCCCGGTCGCGATCAGAAGATCGAAGAGTATCTGAGCTACATCCGCTACCTGGGCAAGGCCGGAATTCCTTACACCACGTACGCTCACATGGGAAACGGCATCTGGTCGAGCGGGCGCATCACGACTTCCCGCGGCTATGAAGCCAGAGACATGGACACGGCCAGCCCGAATTGGAAAGGCAGCTGGGCGGGAAAAACGTACACCGGTCCTCTGTCTCACGGCCGTGTCTTCAGTACGGACGAGATCTGGGACAACTACACTTACTTCATCAAGAAAGTGGTGCCGGTTGCCGAAGAAGCAGGCGTGCGAATCGGCATCCATCCGGACGACCCGCCGCTCCCCGTCATCGCGGGCGTTCCCCGCTGCATCTTCAGTAGTTTTGAGGGATACAGGCGGGCGCTCGAAATAGCGGATAGCCCGAACATCGGGATGTGCCTCTGCGTCGGGTGCTGGCTGGAGGGCGGGCCGTTGATGGGGAAGGACCCGGTTGAGACCATTAAGTATTTCGGCGGCCGGAAGAAGCTGTTCAAAGTGCACTTTCGAAATGTGACCGCCCCTTTGCCTCATTCCACCGAGACCCTGCTCGACGACGGGTACTACGATATGTACAAGGTGATGAAGGCGCTGGTCGAAGTGAAATTCGACGGTATCGCCATACCCGATCATCTTCCGGGTGTTGGAAATCCCCCGGCGGGAACGCAGCCCACTACCCCGGCTTCATCGGAATTTCGTCCAAGCGCCGGTCTCGCGTATCTAATCGCCTATATGCGAGCGCTTCTGGGCGCCGCGAATTCGGAAATGAAGGCCTGATAAAACATCGGCCTCCCTCTGCCCTATCCAGAGGAGGGAAGGTGAAGCGTCAGCGCGATCGCAAGGTCCCATCTGGAGATGGGGCCTACGGCTGCCGGCAACCTCGATTCCTTCACACTTTCCGTCTGGCACTTCCTTCGTCCCGAGGCGAATATGCTAATCGGCTGATCTTACTGTATCCTTAAAGGTTAAAAACGCCAGAACGCTATCCGTATCTGGCCTGTATTAATTAAAGGTAAAGCCTAGGAGAAGAAAACGGATGTCCGCATTTAAACCGGTGGAAGTCACCCCTAATTTCCCGGAGATCGAGGCCACCATCTTGAGGTTCTGGAAGGACCAGGCGATCTTCCAGAAGTCTCTGAAAGCCCGCGAGAATGCAAAGCAGACCCACCGCTGGGTGTTTTACGAAGGCCCTCCAACGGCAAACGGCCGACCCCATCCGGGACACGTCCTCACCCGAGTGGTCAAGGACCTCTTTCCTCGCTATAAGACGATGTGTGGCTATTACGTCGGGCGAAAGGCCGGGTGGGACACGCACGGACTTCCAGTCGAAATCGAGGTTGAGAAAGAGTTGAAGCTCGACGGTAAGGCCGAAGTCGAGAAATATGGGGTGGAGCCGTTTGTCCGCAAGTGCATGGACAGCGTTTTTCGCTACACGGTCGATTGGGAGCGGCTGACTGAAAAGATCGGCTTCTGGATTGATCTCGATGATGCGTACGTCACCTATCACCAGTCGTATGTGGAAAGCGTGTGGTGGTCGCTGAAGGAGCTCCACAAGAAGCAGTTGCTCTACCGGGGGCATAAAATCCTCCCGTGGTGTCCGCATTGCCAGACTGCGCTCAGCAGCCATGAGGTCGGGCTGGGGTACCGTGAAATCGAGGACCCTTCGGTCTTTGTCACCTTCCGGGATGTGGACTACGAGAGCAACAGAACGAGCTTTCTCGCCTGGACCACTACTCCCTGGACGCTTCCGAGCAACGTGGCATTGGCGGTGAAGGCCGACGTGGATTACAGCTACGTCAAAGTCGGCGATGAAATCCTGATCATGGCATCGGCGCTCGTCAGCAGCGCCATGGGCAAGATCCCCCATGAAGTAGTAAAGACCGAGCCGGGCTCGGTTCTGGTCGGACGCCGCTACAGACCGCTGTTCGACTGGTCCCTACCACTGGAGGGTGGCACGGAAAAAGAAGCCTGGAAGGTCCTTGCGGCCGATTTTGTCACTCTCGACACAGGTTCCGGCATCGTCCACATAGCTCCTGCTTTCGGCGCGGATGACTACGGTCTGGCGCAGCGGGAGGGGTTGCCGATCATTCAGCCGGTGCTGCCGAGCGGCAGGTTCAACGACCAATGCGGCGACTTCGCGGGCCGATTCGTCAAGGAGGCCGACCCGGACCTCGTTAAGGACCTGCGCGCCCGAGGTTTGCTCCTGAAACGCGAAACGTACCGGCACGAGTACCCGTTCTGTTGGCGCTGCAAGAACCCCCTTATTTACTACGCTCGCGGCGGCTGGTTTATTCGGACCACCAGCGAGATCGCCCACGTGATGGAAAACAACCTCGCCGTCGATTGGCACCCGGAACACATCAAGGAAGGCCGGTTCGGAAGTTTCCTCGCCACCAATGTGGATTGGGCGCTATCCCGCGAACGTTACTGGGGGACTCCGCTTAATGTCTGGGTTTGCCCGGGCTGCGGCCGGAACGAGATGGTTGCCTCGTTCAGCGAGCTGACGAATCGGCCCAATGTTCAGAACCTGGACGTTTTCGAGCGGGCCAAGGAGAGCGATCCGACTCTGAGCGATCATCTCCGAGTGCACAAGCCCTGGATCGACGCCGTGACCTTCGACTGTCCGGACTGCGGCCAAACGATGAGGCGAACGCCCGAAGTCATTGACTGCTGGTACGACAGCGGGGCGATGCCCTTTGCTCAGTGGGGCTTTCCAAACACGCCGGGGAGCAAGGAGCAGTTCTCGGTTACCTATCCCGCCGATTTCATCAGCGAGGCGATCGACCAGACTCGCGGCTGGTTCTATTCACTGATGGTCGAAAGCACCCTGCTTCAACCAAGCTTCGCGTCCGAATTGGGTAGCGAGACACGCCCTTACCCGGTGCCCTTCAAAACCTGCCTGGTTCTCGGTCATGTCGGCGATGAAAAAGGTGAGAAGCTGAGTAAGAGCAATCCGGAGCACCGGCTTCCCAAATACGATCCGAACTCCATTCTGGACGAGGAGGGAGCAGACGCACTTCGGTGGTTTTTCTACTCATCGACCAATCCCTGGACAGGCGCTCGGTTCAGCCGCCCATCGGTTCGCGAAGCCCAAAAGGAATTCCTGATCAAACTGCGCAATGTTTATTCCTTTTTCGTCATCTACGCGAACATCGACGGTTATGGACCGCCCGAATTCGACGGTTCATCAATGATCAGCACCAGCCGCGACTTTTCCAGTTTCCCGCTTCTCGATCGCTGGATCATCTCGGAGCTTCAGGCCACAATCGAGAGCGTCCGGCAGCGACTCGACGACTACGATATCTTCAATGCCGCCGCTGCGCTGAACACCTTCGTTGACTCTCTGTCCAACTGGTACCTGCGCCGGTCCCGGCAGCGTTTCTGGTCGGCCGGCGAATCTCCAGATCATAAAAGTGCCGCGGATCGCGAGAAGCTGTGCGCTTACGAGACACTGCATCACTGCCTTCTGGAAACCGCCAAGCTGATCGCCCCCTTCGTTCCCTTTACGGCGGAAGAGATCTATCAAAACCTGTGGCGCGAACCAATGCTCCGGAACGGTTGGACCGGCGATTTGGTACCCGAGAGCGTTCACCTTTGCGATTACGCTCAATCGGCGGCTGAATGGAACGTCCCCTGGCTGAGAGAAGAGGTCGCGCTGGTTCGGGAGATTGCGAGCCTCGGCCGGGCGGCGCGGGCAAATGCCAAGTTGCGCACCCGCCAGCCTCTCGCCAAGCTCATTGTCGTCTTGAGTGACTCGACCCGTGACGAGATTGTGCGCAAGCACGAACAGGTTCTGCTCGAGGAATTGAATGTTAAGTTGCTGGAGATCGCTCACCAGGCCGATCGGTATGTGAACTACGAGCTCAAACCGAACTTCAGGGCTATGGGTGCCAAATACCGTGATTTGGTGCCGTTCATCAAGGCTGCCCTTCAAAGCGCGCAGGAGAGCGATCTGCGCTCCTATTTCAGCGCCGGCAGGCTCGAGCTTCGAATAGACGGAAAGAGCGTGGAGTTGACGCCTGAAGAAGTTCAGGTCACCCTGCGCGCCAAGGAAGGCTTCGCCGCGGCCGGCGGCCAGACGGTTGTGGTCGTGCTTGACACGCACCTCAATCAGGACCTCCTGGACGAAGGCGTCGCCCGCGAGCTAGTCAATCGGATAAACGGGTGGCGCGGAGAACTGAAACTTCCTTACGAGCAGCGAATCAGGCTCGCACTGAAAGGGAGCGCCAGGCTGGAAGAAGTCGCACGGAAATTCGAGGCTTACATTGCCGGTGAAACACTCGCCTCGGAGTTCACAGTGGGCGAGATCGCCGAAGGATGGCAGACAGCGGATGTCAGCGCGGATGGTGAAACAGCCACGCTGGCCCTGGAGAAGACTGGGAACTAGTGTCCTGAGTCGAAAATCCGTCCCGGCGCTAACTTGATTGTAGGACGCAGCCAGCAAAGTCCCGAAGGGCATAAGCGCTAAAATAAGAATCGAGAGTGGGGGCGTCCCCTGGGAGCGCAGGCGTCTCGCCTGCACTGGGGCAAGGGGCGTCCCGCCCCGTCCGCGCTGTCGGCACCATCGGCCTTACGAGAG
>RPQK01000352.1 GCA_003819755.1 Acidobacteriota bacterium
ACCGGTTCGGCCTTTTCCGTTTCAGGCGATCGAACGCCCTCCCTCAGATCCGCGAAGGAGCGGCAGAGCCGGTCGACCAGTTCCGCTTCGACTCCGGAGCTCGGGGATTTGTCGGAGTAGACTTCCTGCGTTTGATCGTTCAAATCCATGATCAGATCAGCCAGCTGTGAGCCGATCGCGAACAGCCGCATCGGGAGAGGCTCATCCGAAGAATAGCGGGCCGAAAAGCTCATTTTCCAGGCAATATCGGGGTTCACCCAGCTATGGCCATCCCCGGGAAACGTCACTCTGAGGCGCTTGATTACAGCTTTTCGGGCAGCAAATAGACGATTAAACTCCCCCCAACGGCGCCGTTCCTGCTGCCATTCCTCACGGGTTTCGTGAGAAAGGGAGAAGGCGAAATCGTCGTCCAGGTGAGAGCCGTCCAGATGCCAGAACACTGGGCCGGGCAACTCGGCTTGCATCTGGCAAAGCGGGCAGTCGTCCTCGATCATCGCTTCTTCGCCCGTTTCCCCTTCCGGTATTCGTGCCCGCTCGTTATGGATGATGCTGGCTGCCGTCCGGCCGTCGCAATCCGAATAAGGAGCCGCGAGCCATCGATCGCGAAATACCGCGAGGCGGCGGATCTCAACGGGAACGAGCTCCTCGACCGGAAGGTCGGCTGCCCTGAAGCCAGCCAGGCGTTCTCCCACATGGCGGCGACAACACCACAGCACCTCCCGCACGAAGTCGTAGTAGACGACCATTTCATGAGTCCCAAACCCGGCCAAGCGATACGCCGCCGAGTCAGGGTTGAGACCGGTCGGGCAGCGGTCCGTTCGCGACCACTGCAATGCCCGATCTTCCAAGCTGGCATCTGTGAACCCTCTGTGGGAGAACATCACTTGCCGTGGTGTCTGGCCGCGCAAATCCTCACGCGGCGTCATCATCCACCGCACGTGAATTTCCCTGATAAGGTCACACTCCCGCTGATAGCCAGGGTCTTCGTAATCCCGTTCGGCCGCGGCGCCTTGATCGTGGAAGGCGTCGAGACAATTTCGGGCAACGAAGTCGAGCAGCGGTTCGCCGTACAGGACGGCCCGTGCGTCGAGCGGCGGGTTGATGAACCGTTCACGCCGTCGATCTTCTGCGAGCGCCTCCCAGTCGGTTGAATCCTCTGTCAGCAGCCAGTCTTCGGACAGATGGTAATTGACGTCTGCCTCGCCGGCGGACTTGCGGTCGTGATACGGGACGCTGCCCGCCGGCATCAGCGCAAGATAGGTCGAGTCGCAAACGACCAGGCGAGCAACAAGGTCGACGATCAGGAGTCCCGCATCGTGGTACGCGTAATCGGTGGCCGGCCAGAAACAGCAAAAGAAACTCTCTGCGTCGCGCTCGATGAACCTCTCGAGTGCTGCGTCCAGTTCTTCGATCGTCTCGGGCTCGGCACTAAGCGCCGCAACCACGTACTCGGCAAAGCTGCCATGACCATCGGCCTCAATTTCCCGCTGCCCGTCCCGAATGACTATTCGCATTTCGCTCATCTCGAGTTTTCCTCCTATAGCTATAACGCTCGAGAGAGAAAATCTACGAAAGAAAAATATTCTGGCTGGTCCCGTTGGCGCCGCCCTTCGGATCTCGAACTTGGCCTCAAGCAACGCGAGGCGGCCGTTGGCGGGTTCAGGCAGTGGAGTGAACTTAGTCAGCAGAGCGCGTAGTGCCAGTGAGGCATTCCTGTCGTCCGAGCGCTCGGTCATCGGCTGAAATCCCTAAATCCCTAAATTCGCAGTAGACACTCTACACAACGTTCAGTAGAATACCTACACAATGAGCTGTGCGAAAAAGGCCAGCGGGCCAAGTTCTATCGCCTCACCCGGCTCGGCCGCAAATAGCTCGCAGCCAAACGTTCGCAATGGGAAGCGGTCGCCCGCGCTATCGCCTTAATCCTGAATCCGCGCGATCAGGAGGAACAATGAATTCGTTTTTTCGAAAGCTGCGCTGGTTGATGAAACGGCCTGAAAAGGAGGCCGAACTGCGCGACGAGCTCCAGTTCCACCTGGAGGAGGAAGCGGAAGAACGTCGAGAAGAGGGGCTCACAGAGGAAGAAGCGCGCTGGGCGGCGCGCCGCGGCCTGGGCAATCTCACCCTGGTGCAAGAGAACACGCGTGCCGTGTGGGGATGGACGATCCTGGAACAGCTAGGCCGGGACCTGCGTTATGCCTTCCGGACCATGGCCGGCAATCGTGCGTTCACGGTACTCGCCGTCTCGTCACTGGCGCTGGGAATCGGAGCCAATACTGCAATCTTCAGCTTCATGGATTCGATCCTGCTGCGCTCTCTGCCAGTATCCGATCCGGAATCGCTGGTTGTGCTGAACTGGCGGGCCAAGGCTCGCACCCGCGATGACTTCGTCATGAAGAGCATGAGTGGAAGCACCTACGACGACGGGACCGGAATAACGGCCGGGATCTTCCCCTTTCCGGCGTTTGAGCTTCTCAGGAGACAAGACTCCATCTTTTCGGTCGTTTTCGCCCATTGCCGGTATTGGCAAGTCCGCAGGCTCAGCCTGACGATCAAGGGGCAGACCGACCTGGCCAGCGGCTGGAACGTATCGGGCGATTATTTTCGTGGACTCGGGGTTCGTCCGGCAGCGGGCCGGCTGATCAGCCCCGATGACGATCGGCCCGGAGCGCCGCCGGTAGCCGTCGTCAGCTACGGTTTCAGTCAAAGGCGGTTTGGGGGAGCGGCCAACGCGGCAGGCCAGCCGATTCTGATCGACAACCTGCCCTTTACCGTGGTCGGAGTTACACCGCCAGAGTTTTTCGGCGTCGATCCTGCGGCGGCTCCGGATGTCTATCTGCCGCTGCATACCAATGAATTGCTGGGAGCGGGCCGACAGTTTGGCTTTGGACCCGGAGATTACTTGGAGCGGAATTACTACTGGATTCAGATCATGGCTCGATTGCGTCCCGGAGTCAGCCGGGCTCAAGCCCAAGCTGCGGTCGAGCCAGTATTTCATCAGTGGGTAGCGGGCACAGCCGCCAATGAGCGGGAGCGTTCGAATCTTCCCGTGTTGCTCGTCAAGGAAGGCGCCGGCGGCCTCGATAGCCTGCGCCGGCAGTACTCGCAGCCGCTCTATGTGCTGATGACGCTCGTGGGATTAATCCTTGCCCTGGCGTGCGCCAATATAGGCAACTTGCTGTTAGCGCGCGCCGCCGCACGGAAGCGCGAGATCGCGTTGCGGATGAGTCTTGGAGCGGGCCGGGTCCGCATCGTTGGGCAATTACTGACCGAAAGCGTAGTCTTGGGGTTGCTCGGTGGGTGTGCAGGAGTATTGTTCGCAATTTGGGGGATTCGATTCCTTACTCTGCTATTGGCGAACGGCCGGGAGAATTTCACTCTACATGCGAACCTGAACTGGCACGTGCTCGGCGCGGCGGCTGTCCTTTCGTTTCTCACGAGCATTCTATTCGGGCTTGCTCCGGCGCTCGAAGCGACGCGCGTGGACGTCATGCCCTCGCTGAAGGCAACGCAAGCGGACCAGCCGAAGGCGGGGCGTGTATCCCCGCGGATCAGCCTGAGGCACCTGCTGATGGTGGGCCAGATCGCCATTTCGCTGCTGATGCTGGTTGTGGCGGGGCTCTTTGTCCGAAATCTTTCGAATCTGAACTCGATCGAGCTTGGCTTCAACCGCGAGAACGTGCTGCTGTTCCGGGTCGACGCCCGAAAAGCCGGACACAAGGACCCTGAGATTGTTGCGTTCTATCGCGATCTACGCGATCGGTTCAGCGCGGTCCCCGGCGTCCGTGAGGCGAGCCTTGCGCAGGATTCGCTCATCCAAGCCGGGGACGGACTGCCCATCAGCGTATCCGGCTCCCCACCCGATCCGGCCAACCGTTTCTTGGCCGTCGGCCCGAAGTTCTTTGAAACGATGCAGATTCCGATCCTGGCGGGTCGAGATTTCAAGGAAAGTGATCGACGCGGCTCGCCGGCCGTGGCGGTTATCAACCAGGTGTTTGCCAAGACCAATTTCGGGGATCGGAATCCGCTCGGACATCACCTGATTCTGTCGAAAGTAGGCGAAGAACGCGGTGTCGGGCGTGATATGGAGATCGTCGGCGTATCCAAGGATGCGCGCTATGGCGGGCTGAAGGAAGCGATCCCTCCGGTGGTGTACATGCCGTATGACCAGGGCTACCCGCAGATCGATCAGATGTGCTACGCGATACGCACGTCGGGCGATCCTATTCGGTACGTCAACTCTGTACGCGAAATCGTGCGCCAGGCGGACGCGCGCGTGCCGGTATCCGAGGTCAGAACTCAGGCCGTGGATATCGATCAGACGATCAACCAGGAGATTGCGTTTGCCAAGTTGTGCAGTTGCTTCGCCATCTTGGCGCTGGTGATCGCCGGCGTCGGGCTTTACGGCACCGTTTCATACAACGTCGCCCACCGGACCGGCGAGATCGGCATCAGGATCGCGCTTGGGGCGGAACGGAGCCGAGTCGTTTTCATGATCCTGCGCGAAGTCTTCGTGCTGGCGGCAGCGGGCCTTGCGATCGGGATCGTAACGGCCTTGGCCACGTCGAGATTCCTGGCCTCATTTCTGTATGGCATAAAGCCCAATGACGGCCTGACGTTTATGATGGCGTCGTTGGTGCTCGTAGCTACTGCGCTTCTTGCCGGCTACGTGCCTTCCCGCAGGGCGTCTCGAATCGATCCGATGGCAGCACTACGGCATGAGTGACTCATGTCCTTCGCCCCACCTTTGGGACCCGGACGCTCCCCAGTGGCCATAACGCTCGAGCGGGAAAATCTACGAAAGAAAAAATACCGGTGGTGCTACCTGAAAGATTTGAAAAGGCCGCGTGAATTCCGTCAGAATCTCCGGGTGGCGATTAAGGTTTTGATCAGCGAGGCGGTCAAGCGGACGTTGCTCCAGGCATCGGCGGAAAAGCGAACCGTTTACCGCAAGGCTTTCGAGTTTTTAGAGAATGGGCTGTGGGAGGGCGGACTGCAGGTTAAGAAGCTGCGAGGCCTTTCGAACAAGACCGTCCTCGAGGGGCGGTTAGGCCGAAGCGAGCGACTGCTCATGACTCTTGGAAGAGACACCGGCGAGGATCAGGAGCCCCTGCTTCTGGCCTACGTTTGGGCTGTTGCCGAGCATGATCGGGTTGATGCCCGAGCTCGCGCCATCCTTCCCGAAAACGCTCCGTTTCTCTCGTTTACGGCCTGGACTGCCTCAGAGCTGTCCGATGTCGAGCTGGAAGCTCTCGACGCCTCGCACATCACCCAGGAGCCCGTCACGGCCCGTGTGAATCACGAGACCGGGGCTCAGAAGTGGTTCGTGCTGGATGAAAAAGAGTGGAAGCGACTCCTGCTCTATTCCCGGGGCGATTTCGATTTGTCCCTCTATTTGACGCCTGAGCAGAGAGATCTGCTCCGTACGCCGCTTCCGGTGCTGGTGTCCGGGACAGCGGGCAGCGGGAAGACGACAATGGCGGTCTATTACCTGGCTCATCCGCGCTTCGCAGGCCGCTCGCGCCTCTTTCTCACCTATAACGTCCATCTTCGCAATTTCTCCGAGCGCCTTTATCGCAGCCTGGTCTGCCTGACCGAGCGGACGGACGACCCGCCTCCGGATTTCCTGACCTTTAAAGAACTGTGCTTCCGACTCCTTGCGACCGACGGCCGCAGTCGATTTCAGCCGGAGCGCGAGGTGGATCTGAACACTTTTCAGGAGATGCTCCGTCGTTTACCGGCCGCTTCGAAACTTGACGCTGCGCTGGTTTGGGAAGAGATTCGATCGATCATCAAAGGGGCGAAGCCGCAGCTGGACGCCCGTGTCTTGCGGGCGCTGGTGTCCAAGCTGGAAGCAGGGATGGAAGGCGCCTCGCTCGCGGCCGAGCTGCGCGAGGAAATCCTCGCGTTAAAGCGCCTGAGCCTTGCGGAGAAAGCCGAATCGGTAGCGCGACGCCTCATGGGGTTGGGCCTGCGCGAAATCGCCTCGGATCTGACCAAACACATGGAGAATCGCAAGGCGGCGCTCGTCCGGGTCTTACAGGCGCTGGCCGGCGTTGTGGACAAGCACGAGGCTGACTTCAGGTCTCCCCTCATGACGTTTGCCGAGTACGAGAGACTCGGACACAAGCGAGCGCCTGCCTTTTTGCAGGACAGGCGACAGATCTACGAGGTTGCCGAATGGTACCAGAAGGGCCTGGAGCAGGCACACCAGTGGGACGAAACCGACCTCACGCGGGCAGCTATCAGGGCACTCGATAAAGCCCCGGGCGCCTGGCGGCCTTACGACCTGGTTTGCTGTGACGAAGTTCAGGACTTTACCGACATTCAGTTGTCATTGATCGTTAGGCTTCCGAACCGTCCTTCCGACCTGGTTTTGGCCGGTGACCCCAAGCAGATCGTCAACCCGAGCGGCTTTCGCTGGGAGGAGGTTAAGGATCTTTTTTACGACCGGGCCGTTCCGGTCCCGCCCGTCCATCACCTCACGCTGAACTTCCGGTGCGTCGGGAGTATCGTGCTCTTGTCCAACGCCTTGCTGGAGCTGAAACAGCGCCTGCTGGGAATCCGCAGCGACGAGCGGCTGGACGACTGGAAGTTCCAGGGAAGGCCGCCCTTCTTGATAGAGGACGTGGCGCCGGACGAGCTCATCGAGGAGCTTCGTGTCACAGCCCCGGACCGGATCGTCCTGACCCGCTCGGAGTCCGACCGGGATCTTCTCAGGCAACGCCTGGACACCGAGCTGGTATTTACGATTCGAGAAGCGAAAGGCCTGGAATTCGCAACCGTGGTGCTATGGGGATTCGGCGCCGACCCGGCCGTTAACGCTTTCTGGGCACGGATGCTCTCCGGAGATGCGGCCCGTTTGCACGACGCGCACATTCGCCACGAGATCAACTTGCTTTATGTGGGCATCACCCGCGCTCAACGGGACCTGATCCTGTACGATGGTCCGGATGCTTCGTCTATATGGTCTTCGCCACTTTTTGAAGACCTTATCCACCGGAGCTCCTCGATGGCCTTCATCGATGAAGCGTGGCGAGCCACGTCCTCACCGGCCGATTGGGAGAGACAGGGCGACTACTTCATGGAGTTCGAACATTACCGGGCTGCAGCCGAGTGTTATCGGAACGCAGAATTGCCCGACCGCATGGCCCGGGCGCGGGCCCTGGCGGCAGAGAAGCAGAAAGATTTCGAGTCAGCGGCTGGGTGGTGGGACAAGGCGGGCGAACCCCGGCACGCGGCCGAAAGCTACGAGCGTGCCGGAAAGCCAGGCCTTGCGCTCCCGCTGTGGGACAAGCTCGGAGAGCGTAAGCGTGCCGACGACTGCCGTGTACTCCAGCTGGAGGTCGACGGCCGATTCGCAGAGGCAGCCGTGGCGCGTGAAGAGCGCAAAGAGCTCGAGCGCGCCGTCGAGAACTGGTCAAAGGCGAGGCGTCATGACCGCGAAGCCGAGCTGTGGGAACGGCTTAAGAACCGCACGAAGGCCGCTCAAGCCTACCTGAAAGCGCGTGATTTCGCCAACGCTGCGAGACTGTACCTCAAGCTGGGGCGGAAAGAGGAGGCGGCCCGCTGTCTGGAGGATGCCGGCCAGTTTGAGACCGCCATGGACCTCTGGGGCAAACTCAAAATGCCCGACCAACTGCTCCGCTGTGCCATCCGTTCCGGCGACCCGCTGCTGATCGGGGCTGCTCATGAAAGCCGGGGCGAATGGAAACAGGCCGTGGAA
>RPQK01000353.1 GCA_003819755.1 Acidobacteriota bacterium
CTGAGAGAGCTTGCCAAGTTCATTTCAATCCGCAGGTTCTGAAACCCATGCAATATCGCTACTTGGGCGACATCAACAGTCCCGACGACCTGAAGAAACTGCAAGTGGAGGAGCTCAGCCAGGTCGCGGAAGAAGTTCGCAGTCATATCATCCACTGCATCAGCAAGACCGGTGGGCACCTCGGTGCGAGTCTCGGAACCGTCGAGCTCACTATCGCCCTGCACTATGCCCTGGACACCCCGAAGGACAAGATCGTCTTCGATGTCGGCCACCAGGCTTATCCACACAAGATCCTGACCGGTCGTCGCGACAGGTTCCACACCATCCGCCAGTACGGTGGGCTGTCGCCGTTCCTGAGGCGCGAGGAGAGCCCGTACGATGTTTTCAATGCCGGTCATGCCTGCACCTCCATCTCAGCGGCGCTCGGAATAGCCACCGCCCGCGATCTCAACCATGAGGACTTCAAGGTGGTCGCCCTCATTGGGGATGCGGGACTGACCGGCGGAATGGCGCTGGAAGGCCTCAATCTTGCCGGATATGAGAAGCGCGACCTGATCCTCATTCTGAACGATAACGAGATGTCCATCTCCCCCAATGTGGGGGCGCTCGCCGGATACCTCAAGAGAATCGTGAAGGCCCAGGTTTACCAGCGGATCAAGAAGGATATCGAGTCCTTCATGCACCACATCCCGGGAGTCGGCGACCGTCTTTTCTAGACGACGAAGGAAATCGTGGATGCGATTCGAACCTACGCCATTCCGGGTCTCCTTCTCGAGGAGTTGGGTTTTCAGTACCACGGCCCCGTCAACGGGCACGACATCCCCGCCCTGGTTGAGCAGTTGCAGCAGATCAAGGGGAAGAAGGGCCCGATTCTCCTCCACGTGCTGACGACCAAGGGCAAAGGATATGAAGCCGCCGAGAAGGACCAGGTCAAATGGCACGGGCCGACTGCATTTGACGTCAACACCGCCACTTTCGTGAGCCCGGCCTCCAAGGTCCCGACCTACACCAAGGTGTTCGGACAGACGTTGGTTAGGATCGGCGAAGAAGACGACAAGGTGGTGGCGATCACGGCGGCAATGGCTTCGGGAACGGGCCTCGACAAATTCTCGGCCGCTTTCCCGAAGCGATTCTTTGACGTCGGCATTGCCGAACAGCACGCCGTCACGTTCGCGGCGGGAATGGCTCTCGAAGGCTTCAAACCGGTCTGTGCCATCTACTCGACCTTCCTCCAGCGTGCTTATGACCAGGTGGTTCACGACACTTGCCTGATGGATTTGCGGACCAGCTTCTGCCTGGACCGCGGCGGCCTGGCCGGCGCTGACGGGCCAACTCACCACGGACTCCTGGATCTTGCCTACCTGCGCTGCGTTCCGAACATGCACCTCATGGCGCCCAAAGACGAGAACGAGTTTCAGCACATGCTGAAAACCGCGATAGATCTTCCGCATCCGACCGCCATCCGTTATCCGCGGGGCGAGGCCGTCGGTGTGCAAATGGACGCGGATCTGAAAGCATTGCCGGTAGGGAAAGGGGAAATCCTGCGAGAAGGACGCGACATCGCAATCGTCGCCCTCGGCAGCATGGTTTACCCCGCGCTCCACGCCGCCGAACTGCTGAGCAGGGACGGTTACGAAGCCCAGGTCATCAATGCCCGCTGGGTGAAACCTCTGGACGAGGAGTTACTCTGCCAGACAGCGAAGAATTTTCCGTTCCTCGTGTTCGTGGAGGAAGCCAGCATTCACGGCGGGTTCGCAAGCGCCTGCTGGGAGGCGCTCGAACGACATCAGGTGTACGGCAACGCGTTCCTCCGCCTCGGGATTCCGGACGTACTGGTCCCGCATGGTTCTCCCTCGCTTCTGCTCGCGAAGTACGGGCTCGACACCGACGGCCTGTACAACCGGATTAGGCAGTTCTTGAAGGAAAACCGATGGAAAAGACGCGGCTGGACGACCTCCTCGTCCAAAAGGGAATTGCTCCAGATCGTAAAGCGGCAGCGGCGATAATCTTGACCGGCCGCGTCCTTGTCGGGGAGCAACGAATCGACAAGCCGGGGACTGCCGTAGATCCATCCTTGAAGATCAGGCTGAAAGGGGGCGACCAGGAACGCTACGTTTCCCGGGGAGGTCTCAAACTCGAGGCCGCCTTACGTGGCCTTTCAATCGACGTCAACCAGGCTGTCTGCCTGGATCTGGGCGCCTCTACGGGCGGATTTACAGACTGTCTGCTGCGGCACGGCGCCCGGGTGGTGTATGCCTTCGATGTCGGGAAGGGGCAACTCGACTGGAGGCTCCAGAAAGACCCGAGGGTTAAGGTCAAGGATTCGATCAACGTCAGGAATATGCACCCGTCCCTGGTTGAAGAGCGCGTGGATCTGATCACCATCGATCTGTCGTTTATTTCGCTGCGCCTGGTTCTGCCCGGGCTCCGCCAGTTCGCTCCTGTCAAAGTCCTCGCGCTTGTGAAGCCGCAATTCGAGGCGGAACGCGACGAAGTCGGCCCCGGGGGAATCATCCGGTCGGACGATCTGCGTCAGGCGATCGTGCAGCGAATCAAGCAACACGCGGAGGACCTCGGTTTTGCCCTGCTCGGAGAAACTCCGTCGCCCATCCCCGGGCAAAAAGGCAATCGGGAGTACTTTCTTTTGTTGAGTTGTCAGGATGCTTCGCAACCGTTACAGCAGCTACGGTGAATGGCTGAAGCGCCGATTCGGCGGGCCCGTCTACAAAGTGTCGGTCGACGGCGGTTTCACCTGTCCGAATCGGGACGGGACAGTGGCCCGAGGAGGCTGCACCTACTGCAGTAACGACAGTTTCAGGGCACTCGGCGTCGGAGCGGGGAAACCGGTCCGGCAGCAGATCGAGGAGGGAATCCGCTTCCTGTCCTCGCGCTTCGATCCCCGCATGTTCATCGTCTACTGGCAGCATTACACCAACACCCACGGCGAGTTGGAGACCCTGCGGTCGCGTTTCGAGGAGTCTCTGGGCGTGGACGACCGGATTGTCGGCATAGCAATCGGAACCAGGGCCGATTGCGTCGAACAGCCAAAACTCGAGATGATCCGGGAGCTAGCGAGGGAGAAGTTCGTCTGCCTGGAATATGGGCTGGAATCGGCACGGGATGAAACACTCGAGAGGATCAACCGCGGACACGATTTCGCCCGGTATGTTGAGGCGGTGGAGAGGACCCATGCTCTCGATCTTCCGGTCTGTGCGCACGTGATCCTCGGTTTTCCTTGGGAGTCCCTTTCGCAGATGCTCGAGGGTGCGGCTACGCTTAACCGCCTCGGAATCGATTTCGTGAAGGTTCACCACCTTCACGTGCTCGGCAACACCGCCTTGGGTCAGGAGTACCTGCGTCGCCCGTTCAAGACTTTCTCGCTCGAGGAGTGGGTGGCCCTGGTTTGCGATTTCATTGAGCTGCTCGCCCCTGCAATCGTCATCCAGCGCTTGTTTGGCTGGGCTCCGGAACACGACCTCCTCGCTCCGCGGTGGGGAGTACACAAAAGCGTCGTGCTCCAGCACATCAAGAATGAGCTGGTTCGTCGCGACTCCTGGCAAGGGAAGGAACTCGGGGCGGCACGCCCGGAAGAATAGGCGAATAGGACCTGTAGGAAGATAGGACATATAGGACCTATAAGACCTATGTGTAAATGCTCCTGATCCTATATGTCCTATTCCCCTATTTCCCTATCCAAACACATCCGCCAGGGCAAGACCGAGGTTCGGGAACTGAAACTGAAAGCCGGCTTGAAGCAGCCGGCGGGGGAGAACTCGTTGGCCTCCCAGGAGCAGTTCGTTGGCCATCTCTCCAAAAACCGCGCGCAACGCGAAGGCGGGTGCCTTAATCAGGGAGGGCCTTTTCAGTGCTTTCCCCAGCTCGTGGGCAAATTCCTCGTTCCGGACTGGGTTGGGGGCGGTCGAATTGATCGGTCCGTCGAGTGCTGAAAAGTCGAGCGCCAGCCGGATCACCCGCACCTCGTCAACGAGGTGGATCCAGGACATCCACTGCGTACCTTCCCCGATCGGGCCCCCGGCGAACGCTCGGAACGGCTTCGCCATCTCCGGGAGCGCGCCACCTTCACGGGCCAGGACGATCCCGGTCCGGACGAGGACGACGCGAACGCCCAGTTTCGCAGCAGCCTGAGCTTCCTTCTCCCACACCTCGGCGACTTCCGGCAAGAATCCGGTACCCCGAGGGCTGTTCTCGTCGAGTTCCTCGTCGCCCCTGACACCGTAGAAACCGATCGCGGATCCGCTGATCAGCGCGGTGGGGGGCGTGGAGGACCGTCCCAGCGTCTGAACCAGGTCTCTGGTAGCCCGGACCCGGCTTTCGCGGATTTCGCTCTTTCGCGCGGCCGTCCAGCGCTGCCCGGCAATCGGTGCACCGGCGAGGTTAACGACCGCATCCAGGCGATCCAGCAGGGCAGGATCGGTGACGGATCTCGGAAGACCAATCGGCTGGTGACCATCGGCGCGCAACGATCGGGCCAGCGCGCTGCCGATCAGCCCGCTCATCCCCGTTATGCCGCATTTCATGTCATCCAATAAATCACAAAACTGGGCCGGGGAAGAAATGTGAGAGGAGATTGATCGAGGGATCCGACGATTCGTCGGATCCCTCGATCAAACGGCATACCCATACCCCCGGCAACTACAAACCGGCAGCCGGCGGTGCGGATGGGGTAAAAGAAAGGGAGTAGTTCGTTCCCGGGGCGAGATTCAGTTCGAACTTCCCGTCTGGGCCGGTGACGACCGAAGCCGAGAATGAAGTATTTGCTGCGCCATCCAGGCTGTTGCAGACGGCGTTCACGAGAACGTACTCCAATACCGCCCCCTGCGCACTGGTTACGGTCCCGGTTAACTTAAAAGGATTGAGCGGAGGGGAGAAAGTGAAGTCGCGGATCGCGTCGGCCGTGAAGACCTCCGTCGCTGTTCCGGGAAGCGGCGCGCTCCATACACGCACCTCGTTTTGATTGCTGCTCTGCAACGGCACGCCCGCCGTCAGGTCGTAAGGTTGGTCGCGTTGGACGTAAAGCCTGTACTGTCCGCCGCCCGCCGATGCAAAGCTGAAACCGGGGCTTATCGGAAAAAGCGGGAGCTGCAGAAATGGTGGCGTCGGGGCGTCGGTGTCAATGCCGACGACGAATGCTCCCTGGGGAATGGACGGGAGAGCGGGTTGAATCACCTGGCCCTGAATGCTTACCAGTTCTGGAACAGAGAAGTCAACCCCTGAGAGGGGACGGCCGTTCACCGTCAGGAGGCCGATCGATGCCAGCACCGAGGCGCTTTTTACTTGGTTCTGGCCCTCGGTCAGCAGGATCGCGAGGTCAACGCGAAACTTGCCGCTGGGCAGTTTGGCCGAATATCCCCCGATCGAGTTGAGGCTTGCCAGTGCCGCTGCCCCGGTTTCCGATGAGCTGAACAGCAGTGCAACCGAGTGGGCGTCCAAAGCGGTGGCCGGGAGCCGGAGCAACTGCTGGACATTTCCACTGACGGTGTAGGTCGTCGGGTTCGAGAGAGCAATATCCTTCGATGTTGTGCCGGTTACGACGATCCCCTCTTGGGCATTGACGTGGTAGGACACATTCGGAAGTTCGGCACCGTTTTGGTCGGTGCCTTGGCTGTCGGCGACGAGAACCTGCAGTGTGTAGGTGCCGTTCGGCACGTAGGACGAGTACTCCCACCTTTGGCGCCCTACTCCCGGCGCTCGGAGATATCCGGGGAACACCTCGCCGCCGGTGCTGATCGCTCGGGCAAGGACCGGAGCAAGGGTCGATCCGAGCGCCACGCTGATGGTTCCCTTCAGTTCGTTACCCGGGTCCAGCCTTACGTCCAGTTGCGTGTCCTTGTTTACATCGATCCCGAGAATTCGCTTCTGAACAGCCTTCGCTCCCAAAGGCGTCTCTGTCGTCGTCACCCCCGGGCTGACCGGCATCGTCGTCATGGGAGAGCCGTTCGAGCCTTGTCGCAAGGTAACAGCCGTGATCGGAAGGGTAGAGGTGATTGCCAGTTGTCCCTGGATGTTTGTCACCCCAGGAAACATCTCGTTCACGTATCTCGCGGCCTGGTTCAGAACGACAAACGCCTGGGGCTCGGGTGACTGGTCGATGATACCGCCATTTCGATCGATCAACTGGAACCAGACGGAGGCCGTCGATCCGTTGTTGTTAAAAAGAGCTACGCCGGTGTTGAAGCCCGAGGTGAGGTCTACCGGCAGAGTCAGCCTGGTGTTGGCCGGCGAGTCGCCAACCCCGGTTTCCGTAATGATCGCGCCCTGACCGTTGACAAGCCGGAAAATGGCCGAGACGCCGACAGGGACGTTCGAGCGAACCCGTGCGGCCCCCGTCGTGATTGGGCCACTGCCGTTCGTTGAGACAAACCGGGTAGCGCGGGCCGCAAGTGAAAAAGTGAACTGGCTCCCGGTTTGCCCGTCGTCGAGCGTCACGGGGAACGCCTCTCCGTTAGCATTCGTGAGGTCAAGAGAGACAGTGGCCGGTTCACTGCCGGGGTTGAACATGATGAAGGTCGTTTTGACCCCGATATTCGCCTCCGCCTGAAATCCATTGGCGACCTGCGGAAGGTTGAACGAAGTTTGGCTGGCGGCAAGAGGGACAACCGGCAAGGAGGTGAGCGGCGCCCCGCTCGCATGCTGCAGTAGTGTGAGGGCGGCGACCTGAGACGTGGAACTGACCTCCACTTGCCCTCGAAAATTGGTTGCGTCCGGGAACAAACCGTCTTCACCGCCAACGAACAGGGCTAGATGGCCGAATTTCGGCATTGTTCGCGTGGTTGTCGCGAGCGCCTGACCAGCGCTGTTAAAGAGCCTGAAAGTCACCGTAGTGTCGACAGAAGCCATGGGGCTGAGGTTCTGGATTGCAAGGCCCGTGTTCCGGCTTTCTCTGGTATCGACCGCGATCGTGAAACGAGTGACTGCTTCCGAGGCCCCGACGCCCGCCTCCGTCAGTATTGACTGGCCGGAGTACAGCGTGAAGATGGCGGATACTCCAATCGGGGCGCTGCTGGCGACGCGAGCAGAGCCTACGACCAGGCTGCCGGACGCCGTGGACTGATAAAAGCGCGTGTGGCCGGGCTGGAGGGTGAAAGTATAGACACCGCTGGAGCCGAGGCCGGGCAGGTTGAAGGCCATCGTGCTTCCCGCGTCATCGAACAGGGACAGCGTGATGTTTGCGGCAGCAGTCGAGTTATTGAAGAAGACGAAAGTTGTCCGGATTCCCGAGCCATCGGCTACCTGCGGCAGGTTGTACACGTACTGCCCGTGAACAAACCCGGTGAGACCGAGGAAAAGAGCGAGGATCAAAAGAAAGGTCGGTTTCGTTTTCATGACTCGGGCGCCCTCCGCTGAAGAAAAGCTCCAACAGTATATTCTTGTTGGCAACTGCTCGCTTTTCCTGTGAGGCGCCTTACAATTGCCGGCTTTGCGAGGGGAAGGACCTGGACACCTCCGGCTTACCCGTTCGGGTCGGCTCGATTTACAGAACCGCAAACGAAGCGTTTTTCAGCGCAGTGCGCGGATTGTCACTGGAAGCTGCCACACGGGCTCGCCAGACTCTCTCGACGGATCTGAGCCCCGCTCGACGACCCGGTCGCCTGTGCTCCAGCGCTCGCCGGTACTCCGGTGCGGACATCCGTGCTCGGTCTCGCGTGACCAAGTGGTACCTGTTCAGCTCGATCGCCTGCGGC
>RPQK01000354.1 GCA_003819755.1 Acidobacteriota bacterium
AGGCAGGATGCCTGCGCACCCACCAAAAGGACCCCAAGGACCTCAAGGACCTCAAGGACAAGAACTGCTTGAAGTCCCTGAAGTCCTTCAGGTCCTTCCGGTCTTTCAGGTCCTTCCGGTCCTTAACACGTACACCAGCAGTCTCCTTGAACTTCCCGCCCCGCATTCGCGTATCATCTCGACAAATGAGAACTCTTGCGAGCGACGTGAGCAGCCGAGGCCGGATGGCGACTCCGGGCGGGGTTCCGGCCTGGCAGCCATGGGCGGGTCTCGTCGGGCTCGCGTGTATGACTTTGCTGTTCGTCTGGGCGGGCAGCCGCGTCTTCCGGGTCGCGATTCTAATACAGGGGCGACCGCCCAAGTTCGCCGAACTGGTCCGGTGGGCCGTCCGAGGATGACTCGGGGGGCGAGGCTCTCAGCTGCAGTCGACGGATGGCTCCTGCCGGCGCTGATTTTCGCCGCCGGGATTCTCATCTTCACCCTGGGTCTCGATGATCGGGAGCTGATCCAGCTCGAATGCCGTACCGGCCTCTTCGTCAAGGAGATGGCGGAGACGGGAATCGGGTGGTTTCCGACCGTTTACGGAAGGCCCTATCCGGACTATCCGGCAACCCACCCGGCCCTCATCCACTGGGCTTCGAGCCTCCTCGGGGGTTTTTCGATTCTGGCTGGAGTTCTTCCCACGGCGATTGCCGCTGCGCTCACTCTGGCACTGACCTACCGGATCGGCCGGATTTCGTCGAAGTCCCTGGGCGCCTGGGCTGTCCTGCTGCTGCTCGGGACCTACGGTTTCTTCGCCACCGCCCGAACGGTCGCGCTGGATCACCTCACGACGGCGCTCACCACCGCATGCTTCCTGGCAAGCTATCTTTGGCTGGTTTCGGGAAGGAAGCGTTGGTTTTGGGCGATTCCGCTGCTGTGCCTCGCCGGTTTTGCCTGCCGTGGTCCGATTGGCTTTGTCGTGCCCGCCGGAGTCGCGGTGGTTTCCTGTCTGGTTGAGAAGAGGTTTCGAACCCTCCTGGCGCTTTCGTCGCTCTTGGCGGCCTTGCTGGGGCTGGCCTGCGTTGCACTATTTCAGGCCGCGGAGCAGACGGCGGGCGGCCAGTTCGCACACGAGGTGTGGAATGCGCAGGCTGCGTCAAGACTGACTGGGAGTCCTGGGAAACCGTGGTTCTACTACACGACCCGCAGCCTCGGCGCCTACGCTCTGAGCTTTCCTTTGGCCGTAGTCGCCCTGATTGCATACGCCAAGTCTTGGTTCCACTCCTCGGACAAGAACCTCAGGCTGCTCCGGCTGCTTGCCGCCTGGCTCGGAGTCATATTCCTGGGGTTCCACATTCCCACCGCAAAGGCAACCCGCTACTTACTACCCATGGTGCCGGCCGCGTCGCTGATCGCCGCCTTTCTCGCGGTTGAAACTCAGTCGACCAGATGGGCTGCGGTAGTGCGCGCCTGCCTCATGAGAGCACTAGGGCTTTTGCCAACTCTGGGTCTGGCTGCGGCCTGCGTGCTCTTCGGGATCCGAGCGAGCCTTCCCGATGCTGATCTGCCATGGTCACTCCTGTTGACCTTCTTGCTTCTCGTGGCGGGGCTCCGAATATGGGTCATCCCGCGAATCGCGGAGCTCGAGACCCGACAGTACACCGCAGGGCTCTTGGCCTTTGCAGTGCTTGCTATCGTCCAAGTCACTGTTATTGAGCCGGTCAAGCAGGCGACGGAAGGCGCGCGGACCTTCGTCGACCGGCTTGAAGGAGTACGCCTGGAGAGCGAGCCTCTCGTCTTTTTCCAGATAGGACCCGACCAGGAGGACATCCGGTATGTTTTAAATGTCGGGCGGCCGGTTCAACCCCTGTTCGTGGAAAAGCCGGAAGATCTGATCCGGCTTCCCGCAGACGCTTGGGTGATAGCACGGCGATCCCGGTTCGCGGCATTGCCTCCGGAGGTTCGGAAGACAGTCGCGGTGTCTTTTGCCGGTATGCTTGGCCATCAAGCGTGCGTTGTGTTTCAGTCTACGAGCAGCCCGAAGCGCCCCGGGGACAAAAGCAGCCGTTCAGCGTTCAGCGTTCACCGTTCAGCGTTCAGCGTTCACGGTTCAAGGGTTCGACGCCAAGATCGTCAACCTTTGAACTTCTTAACGGTGAACGGTGAACGCTGAACGGTGAACCTGAACGCTGAACGCTGAACGCTGAACGGTGAACGCTTAACGGTGAACGGTGAACGGTGAACGGTGAACGGTGAACGCTGAACGCTGAACGCTGAACGGTCTACTTTAAGCTCATCCAAGATCAAGACACTGGCATCTAAAATGGAAGACTGTTTTAATTAGCCTCATGCGCGGCCACCGACCTGAACAAAGCCCTAAAAGGCGGCCGAAAAGGGGAGGAGCTCATGATCAAGAAGCTTTTTCTTCCCGCCCTGCTCTGGGCAGTGTCTCTGCTTCCCGCTTTTGCCCAGGCGGATCAACCCAAGGACGAGAAGGCGGAACTGACCCGCAAGCAAAACGCGGACAAGCTCGAGCAGTTGATGGGAATCACTTTTCTGAAGGACGAACAGCAGAAACGGCTTCAACTCGAGAAATACCTCGAGGAGAATCCCAATGGCCCACATCTGGTTACAGCCTACATGGCTCTTTTCTGGCCGGTCCTCAAAACCGATCCGGCCCGGGCTTTGGAAGTCGCGAATCGATTTCTGGAGCGAGTTCCCCCCGACGACAAAAGGATGAAAATCACTGCCTATCGATTCAAGTACGAAGCGCTCAAGGCACTGAAGAAAGAGGCCGATGTGGCCGCTTTGTCCCGGAATGTCCTGGAAACAGAAACAGAGCCTGATTTGCTGGCGCAAATGGCCTACTACGACAAAGAGAATGCTCTCCACCTCTACGAGAAGGCCGTGACGGAAAAACGAAAATCAGGCGGCGACCGATACTCTAATCCAACGCTCAGCGACTTGCTTTCCGGTTATGCGCGGCTGCTTGTTCGCGAAGAAGGTGGTCTCGCCAAATCTATTGACCTGATGCGGGAGGCCATCCAAGTGGACGAAGGGACAATTCGAGAGCTCGAGAAAGCAGATGGCGTTAACAAATCGCAGATTAAGCCTCTGCAAGTGCGGGTCAGCGAGAACAGCTTGTCACTGGCCCAGATGTACGTGAAATCGGCGGACGGCAAGAAGGCGCTCGAGGCCATCGACAAGGCGGAGGCGGCAGGGAGCATAGCGCTGGAACGCCGGTCCGCGTTTCTCGGGGTGCGGGCCGAGACGTACTCAGTTATGGGGGACCGGGAGAAGGCTTTCGAGACATATCTGCGTTCCTTTGCCGTGCGAATGGACCCGGCGACGTGGCGGAAAATCCAAACCATCAGCCGGGAAACAGGGAGGCGGGATCAGGATGTGATGGCCGCCGTTGTCAGACTGAGCCGAACCGGGGGGCAGCCGTTCAGTCCCTTCGAACTGAAGGATCTGCAGGGGGAGACGAAGACATTCAACGATTTCAAGCAGAAGGTTACGTTGGTGAACTTCTTCTTTCCCACTTGAGGGGCATGTGTTGCGGAGTTGCCGCATCTACAGAAGCTCTACGACAAATACAGAGACCAGGGTTTTTCAATGGTAGCCATTAACGTGTCCGAATCGCAGGCGAAGATGATTCCCGAGTGGATGAAGGAGAAGAATTTCCGGTTCCCGGTTTTGGTGGGAGCGACCCGAGAGTTTTTGAGCAGCAAATATGACCACCGCGGTTCACCCACCAATCTGCTGGTTGATTCTGAAGGCCGTGTCTTGTTCCGACACCTTGGATATGGGACGGGAGGGGAAAAGATCATAGAGGCGGAAATCAGGTCCATGCTGGGCCTGGACCCGAGCGAGGTCCTCGAGTCGGCGGCGACCGAAAAGGCACCCCCGGACGCCGAACCGTAAACATGGGCGGCGGTGCGCACGGAGATCCGCTTATGTTCTAACCGCGAACCGTCTAACCGTGAACGGTGAACGGTGAACGTTGAACGGTAAGGGCGCACGGAGATCCGCTTATGTTCTAATCGCGAACCGTCTGACCGTGAACCGTGAACGGTGAACGGTGAACGGTGAACGGTGATCGACCCCGCCTCTTCCGCCCCCGGCATCAAGTTAGCCATCGCGGACCGCCGTCCAGGCGGCTGATGCGCTCGGGCAAGGTCCGGGTGGTGGCCGGCAGCGTCGAGATGATTCACCAGACTAGGGCTTCTTCTCGATCCTCTGATATGACCGATCAAACTCGATCAAGGCCAGAGCCAGCAGGAACAACGTAGCGGCCAAGCCCAGAAAGTTCGTGGGGGCGATACCCAGGATGAAGGTGTTGAAGGCCCGTTCGACGAACCCCAGGAGAAGACTAAGGATACCGGCAGCGATGACAAGCAACGACGTGATTTTCATGGCTTTCCTCCTTTAAGGGATATGCCAGTTCGCCGTCCAAGAACGCGTGACGTGTGGGCCAAGGATAGCCTAGTCGAAGGTCCGAGGCAACGCCGAAAAAGGCCTGGCGAGAAAAGGCGCGCTGTGCAGGCAATCTGAGCGCTCACAGGAAGGGGGGATAGTGGCACAGTGGGATCCGAACCTGTACTTGCAGTTTGCGGATGAACGCACGCAGCCGGCAATTGACCTGGCTGCTCGGGTGGCGCTCGACCAACCGCACCGGATTATCGACATCGGTTGTGGGCCGGGCAACAGCGCGGCGGTGCTGCGTCGTCGCTGGCCCTCAGCCCAGGTGACTGGGCTCGACAGCTCGGCCGAAATGATCGAGCGGGCCCGCCGGGATGCGCCCGATCAGCACTGGATTTGTGAGGATGCCGCCGGCTTTATTGCCGAGCAGGCCTATGACCTGGTCTATTCGAATGCCACCCTGCAGTGGATACCGAATCATCGGGATCTGGTGTTGAGACTCTGGGACGCGGTAGCGTCCGGGGGAGCGCTGGCCGTGCAGGTGCCCGCTAATCAGCGGTCGCCGCTCCATCTCGCTTTGATGGCGGTGGCCGAGAGTGAGCCGTTCCGTAAGCAGTTGGAGCGAGCCAGGGGGATCTTTACCTATCACTCCGCCGGTTTCTATTACGACCTCCTCGCCCCGCCTTCCAGGAGATACGAGACGTGGTCGACCGAGTACCTGCACGTCATGCAGTCGCACGACGATCTGATGACCTGGTACCGGGGGACCGGGATGAGGCCCTTCCTTCAAGCTTTGGAAAACGATGCCGAACGCCAGGAGTTTGAATCGGCCGTGTTGTCGAAGGCGCGAGGCGGTTATCCCCTGCAGATCGACGGGAAGCTCCTCTTCCCGTTCCGCAGGTTGTTTTTCGTCGCGTATAGGTAGCGGGTCCGGACACGGACAGAATCATGATCGGGGAGTTTGGTCAGTCTGGCAGGTCTGTCAGTCTGTCAGTCCTGTCAGTTTGTCAGTTTGTCAGTTTTGGACGGACAGGCAAAAATCACACCCTGTCCCAATAAGTCCGTGTCAGTCCGTCTTCGTCTGTGGTGGTCCGTGCAATTTCGGACATGCGATCGCCTCTTGCCGCCAGGTTGTCCATGGCTGATTTGAAGACCAGCACCAACTCCCGAAGGTGAGCGGAACCCTGGGACATTTCTTCGGCGGCGGCCGCCGACTCTTCCGAAGCGGCCGCGTTTTTCTGCGTGACGGCATTGGTCTGCTCCAGGCCGGCGTCAATATCGTGGATGCTGCGGGTCTGCTGTTCAAGCATCTCCGTAATATCGGTGATCACCTCGGCGACGTTGCAGACTTGTTTGACATCCTGTTCCAGGCGATCTAGAACGCGCCCATGGAGTTGCACCCCGACGTCGGCCCTTTCCATTGCCTTCTGAATCAGCCGGGCGCTGTTGCGCGCCGCCTGCGCGCTCCTATTCGCAAGACTCCTGACCTCCTCGGCGACGACACTGAACCCGCGCCCCGCGTCTCCGGCGCGCGCGGCTTCAATCGCCGCATTGAGCGCCAAGAGATTGGTCTGCGAGGCGATTTCTTGAATCGTCTTCACGATCTTGCCGGTCTCATCGGCTGCCGCCTTGATGTCGATGATGGCTTGTGAAAGCTGCCGCATCTGGTCAAGACCGCCGCGTGTATCAGTTAGCGTGGACTCTGCCAGTTGCCTCGCCGACTTCGCCTGGAGTTGGTTCTTGCCCGTAAGCCCTTTCACCATCCGCAGGTTGCTCGTAATCTCCTCCATGGCGCTCGCCTGCTCCGAAGCACCGTCGGAAACGACGAGGCTGCCCCGCCGGATGTGTTCCGCGTTGGTTGCAACCTGCTCGGCTACTGTGGCGATCTCATGGACGGCGCTATCCAAGTCGGTCACCGCCGTCTTCATCTTCGTGTAAAGGGAACGTATAAGCTCCTCGCTCTGGCGAACGGCGCGTTCAGCCTTTTCTCTCTCGATCAGCTCCTGGTTGATCCGTTGGTTGGTGATTTCGAGCTGTGCCGCCTGTTTCTGAATCTCGGCGTGCGCCTGCCGGACCTTTTCCGATTCCACGAGACGTCTGGCCCTCAGTACCGCCACTCGGAGCAGGTACGCGATGATCGAGACCAGGGCGCCGAAAGTCACAATAAACCAGGCTTGAAGATAGACCGGCGGGATAACCCTGAATTCGACGCGGGCGGGTGTGCTGTCCACGTTGAAGTCCAGGTCGCGGGCGCGGACTTCGAACATGTGCGCCCCGGTCGGCACCGACAGAAAAACGTGGCTGGTTTCGGTGCTGAACTCTGACCACGGGCCGTTGTCGATCCGATGCGAGTATTCCAGTTCCTGCCCCGCGCTCACCTCCCAGTGGTCGACGCCTCTCCACGAGAGCGTGACGTTACCCGGCTGGGACACCTCCTTCAGCGCGTCGACGATCTCGGTGTCGGGCGCGTTGTTATCCCGTTTGAAGCGGACCGTGCGGTGCTGCGAATCGGGCTTGACCGGCTGGGTGCTCAAGCCGCGCCTGACCCATTCCCGGTATGAATTATTGGCCCAGACGGCGCCATCCTTGGATTGCACCATCCAACCATTCTGAGGCTCGATCCAGACCTGGGAGGGGAGCACGGTCGCTGTCCAGCGTCGGCCATCGAAACGGCTGATGCCTTTCATCGTTCCGAGCCACGCCGAGCCGTCCGCGGCCGCCAGCACACTTCCCACGCAATTGCTCGGCAGACCGTGTCGGACGGTGTACTGGCGCCACTGGCGACCGTCAAAGTGGAACGCGCCATAGCCGCGTGTGGCCAGCCACAGGCCTCCGTTGGCCGAGGCCTCGGCATATTCCACATAGCCCGCGAGCACGAGCTCTTTCGGCGAGGTCAGCTTGGCAAAAGCGCCGCCATCGGACACGAACACGGCCTTGTCTCCGATCCACATCCGTCCGTCCGAGGTCTGGGCAATAAAGGCGATGGAGTCGAAATCGGAAGAAGTGATGTGCCGCCAGGCCTTCGCGTCCTCAGGGCGGCCGCGATCGGGATTAAAGGAGACAACGCCTCCTTTTTCCCCTTTTGCCCGGTCGATCGGCGATTCTGACCCGAACCAGACAGAGCCGTCCTTGGCCTCGCAAGCCGCCCGGTTGGTCAGAGCCCAGGCGACTTCCGGAAAATGCTGCCTGGTCCACCTGGTACCGTCGTAGCAAGCCACAGCCGCTGTCTTGGCGTCGCTCCCCACGGCCCAGACCCAGCCGCGTTTCGTGGGCAGGAGCCTCCTCAGTGTGTC
>RPQK01000355.1 GCA_003819755.1 Acidobacteriota bacterium
GCCTACTTCAACGACAACGGCGTGAACATTATGCACGACGAGTTCTTCGCTCCGATGGCCGAAGAGACGAAAGCAATAATCGAATTGGCCCGCCGTGAGGCGCCCGACATGGTCGTCTCCCTCCACTCACACGGCTCTAATCCGGTGGTGGTGCCACCCGTGTTCGTACCGGTTTTCGTTAAGGAGCGCACAAAAGCCCTGGCGGAGCGATTGCAGGTGCGCCTTGAGAAACGCGGGCTTCCGTTCGGAAGGGTGTCTGCGGTGGCGCCTGAGGATCCGCAGTCTCCTCCCACCAAGTACTTCAACCTGGTCAGCGCCTTGCACCACGTGAGCGGTGGCGTTGCCTTTACTTTCGAGTGCACCCACGGAGCGGTGAGCGACCAGATTTCCCTGCCGAAAGTAACCCATGAGCAGATCCTTGACATCCAGCTGACGCTCTACGATGAAATGCTGAGCGATGTGCTGGAGAACAGGTTCTACTGGGAGATGAAGGGCCGATAGGGCTGGAGCACGGAGCGGACGGGGTGTCGTTTTGGAGTCATTCACGAATTAATCTGTCCACGAACCAACACGAACGAGCACGAACAAAAGCGCTTTGTTCGTGTTCGTTTGTGTTGGTTCGTGGACAGATTAATTCGTGAATGACTCCAAAACGTCACCCCGTCCGCTCCACGTATCAAAACGAATACCCAATCGAGAACTTTATGTTGGTCTCGGGTTCGCGGAGAATCAGCGGCCTGCCGGGCAGCGCCACTGTCGTATCCAGCCGGAGCGGGTTGTAGGCCAGGATCAACCGGAGCGGCTGATTGACGACCGGGACCAGAAACTGGATTTCTGCACCCGTCGACATCCGCCACACATTGTTCGTCGCCTCAATCAGCCTAGCGCCTGCAGCCGACCCGCCGGACAGGCGCAGATCCTTCTTTTTGATTACTGTGGATGTCCCGGCATCAAGGAACGGCGTGAATTGCAGCGGCCCATAGACAGGTATGCGGTATTCGGCCGTGAGGACAATACCGGTATCGCCCCCAAGCGTCACGACTTGCTGATCGAACGCCGGCAGTCCGGTCGAAGGGTCAATGACCGGGTTGCCATTGGCGTCGGTTTTTGGAGTCTCGTGGATAGCAACGGGCCCGACCGAGCGCAGGTCGAATCCTCTCAAGTTGTACTCCCCCCCGAAGTAGATGCGCTCGAGGAAGGGGACAGGCTTCGGTATGCCGTCACGAAGCTGGCCGAAGCCAAAGACGTGCTGACCCTGGGCGCGGAAAGCCCAGGTGTTTCGGGATGTGAGAAGCCGATCGGTCAGGAACCGCTGATACTCGATGAACGGGTGGCCGACATTGATGCGGCCGCCGAGAGGACCCCCGGCGATGGGCATCTGAACGGTCAGGTAAGAGCCCTGAGTCGCGCCGAAGAAACGGTCCCGGGTATCGTACCTCCAGTAAGGCGTGAGCTGACTCCGAAGGATTCCGGTGAGGGCCTCGTCGACCGTTCCGCCAGTTGTCAGAAGAACCAGCTGCGCCACGGCAAAAGAACGGAAATCCTCGCGAATGTCGTAAACCCGGTTGGTGTCCAGGGAGTAGGACAACCCGAGACGTGAGAAGCGGGTCAAAGGGTGGCTCCCGGACACCTGGAAGCCGGTGCTCTGCTGGGTGAACAGGCCGAAAGCCTCGGCCGCTGCCTGCCCGGGAAGCACACCGAAGGAATCGTATCGGAGGCGGCGATGGAAGACCCGGAGAGTGAGCGCATAGTTCGTGTCGAGCCAGTACGGATCGGTCCAGGACAGGGCGTAGTTAGAAGTTCTCGATCCCGTCTCCACGTCAGCTTCGAGAGTCTGTCCCAAGCCGCGGAAGTTCCTCGTCTCGTAGTGAACACCGATATAGCTGCCGCTGATTCCGCCCACTCCCCCGGTCAGGTTGACCGCATGCGGGTCTCTTTCCTTTACCCGCACCAGGATATCGACCTCCTCCTCCGCACGGTCTTTAACCAGTTGGTAATCGCGCGCGGTCACCGGTTCGATGAAGTTGAGCTGACTCAGCCGCAGCAGGGAGACGTCGAGCAGCGTTCCGTCGAAGACGTCGTGTTCCTCCAGGAGGAACTCCCGGCGCAGCACCTTGTCCCGAGTCCGCTCATTTCCCGTGAAGATAATCTGGCCTACCAGGAACCGGCCTCCTTCCCGGATGCGAATCGTCACATCGACCACTCTCTTGTCATGGTCCGGGCGCATCTCGGGGATCAGTTCCATATCGAGGAAACCGCGCTCGGTGTAAAGCTTCTTCACCTTTTCGTTTGCCCGGCTAAGGGCTACAAAATCGACAATCGATCCCACTTTTGCCTGATATTCGCCCGCTATTCTGTCTTCTTCGATCTTCTCGATCCCCTCAACCCGAAAGCCGCTGTAACGGTACTGTTCCCCCTCGACGATAGGAATCGTGATTCGGTACTCCATCCGGTTCCGTCGCAGGCCGGGCACCGCCCCGCTTTTGGCTTCTACCAATTCGACCCGAGGCTTCTCGGTTCGCGCAAAGATGTACCCCCGCGAATGGTATCTAGTCAGGAGATTGGCCCGGAGGTCGTACTCGAGCCGGTCCTCCAGGTACAAATTGCGTCCTCGCACCCTGGACCAGAAAGAGGACTCGCTGGTCAGTTCCAGTGACTCGCGCAATTCCTCGTCAGTAAACAGCTTGTTGCCTTCGAACTCGATTCTTCCAATCCTGGCTCGAGGTCCCTCCTGGATGGTGAACTTCAAGTTGACCGCGCTGGCGGAGACCGGCTCCCGGGCGACCGTTATCCTGGCAAGAGGAAAGCCGCGGAGACGCAGAAACTGCTCGACGCTGCGGATCACCCGCATCAGCTTGTTCTCATCCAGTCGCGACCCGGGATGAAGAGTCAGGTTCGCTTCCCGGAGGTGGTCCAAAATCTCCGATTCCTGGACCGATTTGAGACCAACGAATTCCACTTGTTGGATGGCCGGGGGTTCCGTGACTTCGAAGATAAGCACGATCTTACCCGGTTCACTCAGTTCGGTAAGAAGTCTAACGTTCGTAAAGAGACCGGAGGAAAGCAGCGCCTGGTAGTCGGCACGCGCCTGCTCCTCGCGAAATGGCTGCCCCTCGGCGCTTTTTATGTAATAGCGAATGGTGCTTTCGGGGACCCGCGTATTACCGCGGATCACGATTTGAGAGATCGTCCGAAGCTCGACGGTCGGCTGAGGAGTCAGCGGGGAAGTGTCCTGGGCGCAAAGGAGCGAGCAGGCCAAGACGACATTTACACAGACGGCAAAGAAACTATTTGTTGTGGAGATTGATTTTCCCGACGCACTCACCGGCTCCGCCTCTTTGTGGACAGGATGACACGGAACTATAATTAAAAGAAGCAGAAACACTCACATAGCAACCTGGAGTTACTCAGCAAGCGCGGGAACCAGCGGTGTTTCGGTAAAAACCCCCAGCCGAGCTGGCCCGCCGCTCTTTCACCAGTTCTGCACGGCGCTCGATTTGTGTCAAGTCCGGAATGATCGCATCGAGGAGGTATCACTATGTTTCGTCTCGTTAATGACGCCAAAGGGAGCACAGTCCGCGGTACGGACGGGGATATCGGCAAAGTCGTCGACTTCTATTTCGACGATGACAAGTGGACTATACGCTACCTGGTTGTCGATGTCGGCAATTGGGTGCCTGGCAATCACGTTCTGATCTCGCCCATGTCAATCGCCAGAACCGACTGGGAGCGGCAGCGGATTGAGTTGAATATCAGCCGGGACCGGGTCCAGAAGAGTCCGTCGGCGCACCTGGTGACACCGATTTCACGCCAATACGAAAGTGAATACTACGGCTATTACGGCTGGCCCTACTACTGGGAAGGAACCGGAGTCTGGGGAGCCGAGGCGACGCCTTTGGGGCTGGGCGCCAGCATGCCGACTTCCGCCCGTGACGACATCGAAAGGGACGTGAGGCGAACCGCAGGCACCAGGACAGCAGCGGGGATGGAGGATAGCCATATCCGAAGCGCCCGGGAAGTTGCCGGCTATCACATTAAAGCAACCGACCAAGAGGTCGGTCACATCGATGATTACCTTGTTGACGCTGATAGTTGGACCATCGACTCCATCGTCATCGATACCTCGAATTGGCCAGGCGGCAAAGCGGTGGTACTGCCCCGACAGCGGATTGCGCGGGTCGACTGGTCAACCAAACAGATATTTGTGAACGCGTCCAGTCAGGACGTTCGCAACAGTCCCGAATTCACCGAATCGTACATCGGCCGCCGGGTGTAAGGCGCCGGGGCCACAGCCCACGACCTTTGGCGCGGGAAGGGCGGACGGGTGACGGCCGGAGGGAGAGACCTGAAGGACCTGAAGGATGCTCTAGAGCCTATTGTCCTTGAGGTCCTTCAGGTCTTTCAGGTCTTTCCCTCCGGCCGTCACCCGTCCGCCCTTCCCGAGATTTTACCGGCGAACTTATGTCACATCGGTTTTCGCTACAACTGAGGATCACGCTGATTCTCATACTTGTCGGATCGCTGAGCGGGCCTTTGGCCTATGGTCAGGATTACTTCGGCCGGAACAAGGTCCGTTATCAGAAGTTCGATTTTAAGGTCATGAAGACCGAGCACTTTGATATCTACTACTACGAGGAAGAGCGGCAGGCGGTAACGGAAGCGGCCAGAATGGCCGAGCGCTGGTATGTCCGTCTCTCGCAGGTGCTGCAGCACGAGCTGACCAGTCGCCAGCCTCTGATCCTGTATGGCAGCCACCCGGCCTTTCGGCAGACAACCGCGATTCCGGGAACCATCGGGGAATCGACCGGAGGCGTGACGGAGGCCTTGAAACGTCGGGTCGTTCTGCCAATGGCAGGCCCGATGGGAGAAACGGACCACGTCCTGGGTCATGAAATCGTCCATGCTTTCCAGTACGACATGACGGGACAAGGCCAGACTGGGATCGGGTTCGAGGCGCCGGGTGCTCTGAGATTACCCCTCTGGTTCATTGAGGGCATGGCGGAATACCTGTCGGTCGGACCGATTGACTCCCTGACCGCTATGTGGATGCGGGATGGCGTCAGGCAGGAGAAGCTGCCCACCATTGAAGATCTCGAAGACCCTCGCTTCTTCCCCTACCGTTATGGACAGGCGCTCTGGTCTTACATCGGCGGTCGATTCGGGGATCAGGTGATTGGAAAAATTCTGCGCTCGGCCGGGCGCACCGGCGATGCGCGCGGCGCGATGCAGAGGGTACTGGGTGTTGAGATCAAAGAACTGAACGAAGGCTGGCATTCTGCCACCAAGGCCGCCTACGAGCCGGTCCTCGATGCAACGGCCCCGCCGACAGACTTCGGGCACGCTCTTTTTTCAAAGAAGCGGGAATCCGGAGACCTGAACGTCAGCCCCTCCATCAGCCCGGACGGGAAATGGGTGATCTTCTTCTCTGAAAAAGGGCTTTTCTCCATCGACATCTACCTCGCCGACGCCGACACGGGTCAGATCCGGCGGAAGATCACCGAAACGGCCCTCGACCCGCACTTCGAGAGCCTGCAGTTCATTAATTCGGCCGGCGCGTGGAGCCCCGACAGCCGTCAGGTCGCGATTGGGGCCATCAGTCAGGGAAGGCCGATACTGAGCATAATCGATGTCCAGGATGCCGATACGACCAAGGAGATCCGCTTCCCTGACCTCGGCGAGATCTTCAATCCCACCTGGTCTCCGGACGGTCGCCAAATCGCCTTCTCCGCCATCAAGGGCGGCATAATGGATTTGTATGTGGTCGACCTCCAGACGGAGAAGACTCGGCAGCTCACGGATGACATTTTCGCCGAGATCCACCCGGATTGGTCGCCCGACGGAGAGCATATCGCGATTGCCACCGATCGTTTTTCGAGCGATCTTGGAGAGCTCGAGTTCGGGGAGATGAACCTTGCCCTCGTTGATGTCGCGACCGGCGAAGTCCAGCCGCTACCCGCGATGCGCGGAGGCCGGCAGACCAATCCGCAATGGGGAAGGGACAACTCCACACTCTATTTCGTCTCTGACCATAACGGCGTCTCCAATGTCTACGTCTATCGGATGGATGGACGTCCCGCCCAGCAGTTGACCAATCTCCAGACGGGCGCGAGCGGAATTGCCAAATTGAGCCCGGCTTTGACGGTGGCAAGCGGGACCGGACGTGCATTGTTCAGCTCGTTTGAGGGTGGGGACTACCACTTGTACGTTCTGGATGAGACGAAAAGCGCGGCCAGACAATTCGCCGAGAGCTTGCCCGGCAATCCGGCCCTGCTGCCGCCCGGCCAACGTACGGCTCAGACGGTGGCGACGTTCCTCGAATCGCCGCAAAAAGGCCTGCCGCGAACCAAGAACTTCCAGATCGACAAGTACGACCCGGATCTCTCGCTCGACTACGTCGCTCAGCCGACAGTCGGAGTTGGTGTCAGCAACCTCGGATCCTTCGTCGGCGGCGGGACGGCGCTTCAATGGAGTGACATGCTCGGCTTTCACAACGTCACGACGATTTTCGAGGCCGGGAACAACGGCGGCGGCAAGGTGCTTAACAGTGTTACCGGGCTTCTCGGTTACGAAAGCCAGCGGGGACGCTGGAACTGGGGAGCAATCGGGGGCCAGGTCCCATTCATGACCGGGGACTACCTGCAAGGGGCGACGGTCGTCGACGGCCAGGAAGTCCTCGTCGAACAGCAAGTTCGCTATTGGCAGATAAACCGGGAAATCCAGGGGACATTGTCCTACCCCTTCAACGAGGCGCAACGGCTGGAATTCAACGGAGGATTCCGCAACATCTCCTTTGACGCCGAGGCCCAGACCGACTACTTCTCCCCGTTTACGGGCGAATTCCTCGGTCGCCAAAGAGAGGACATTGAGACTCCGAAGGGGATTAACCTCGGAACTGCAAGCGCCGCTCTGGTGTATGACACCAGCGTTTTTGGCGGCACCAGTCCGGTGATGGGCCAACGCTATCGCTTCGAGTTGGAACAGGTGGGCGGCAACCTCCTCTTCTCCAATGTGCTGGCCGATTACCGGCGGTACTTCATGCTCCTGCGTCCGTTGACCTTGGCAGGCCGTTTGATGCATTACGGCCGCTATGGTTCCGACTCCGAGGACGCTCGACTGCAGGATGAGTACGTCGGGTATCCGTCCCTGATTCGCGGCTACGATTTTGGGTCTTTCAACGTCAACGAATGCCAGCCTGTTACGCCGGGGGATGGCAGCTGCCCGGTGTTTGATCAATTGATCGGAAGCCGCCTGGCCGTCGCGAACCTGGAACTTCGGATGGCTCTGTTCGGACCCTTGGGTCTGATTCCCAGCCAGGGTTTCATCCCGATCGAGACCGCCGCGTTTTACGATGCGGCCATGGCCTGGACATCGCGAGCGGGAGCGGATTTCGGCTCTCGTGATCCGGTAAGGAGCTACGGAGGATCTCTGAGGATCAACCTGCTCGGATTTGTGGTTGCCCAGATCAGCCTCGTTCGGCCGCTCGATCGGCCGCTCAAGAACTGGCTCTGGGAATTCAGCCTGACGCCGGGGTTCTGAGGGGCGTAGCTCTTCTTCTTCATCCACGAATTACACGAATTCAAAAGGACCTCAAGGATCTCAAAGACCTCAAGGACGGTGACTGTTGCTTTGTCCTTGAGGTCTTTGAGGTCTTTGAGGTCCTTTGAATTCGTGTAATTCGTGTTAC
>RPQK01000356.1 GCA_003819755.1 Acidobacteriota bacterium
AAGTCAGGGAAGCAACTGTATTTATTCCCTCTAGCCCTTTGCCCCTTTGTTCCTTTGCCCCTTTGCCCCTCCCATCCGTGTTCGTTAGTGTCTGTCCCCTACTTCCCCCTGAAAACCCTGTAAGAGTGCGGTTTGATCTGCGCCTCGAAAATCAGCCTCTCCGCCGGGGGGGCGCCGAACCCTCTCGGTATCGGAATCTTCTTTCCGGTCACCGGTTCGCCGGAAAGCAGATCCTCCAACTGGGTATAACGCCCATCCAGGACCAGATTGACGGTGACCGGGTCGGAGAGGAACGACTCCACCAGAAAAGTCCCGTTGTCATAGGCGAACAGCGCCACTTGCCCGGGGCCCTCTATCCTTACAAACAGGTCCTTCGTGAGCGCTTGTTTCAGCCCCGTGATCACCGGCGCCGGCAGACGGTACAGATCGGCGAAATTGTCGGGAATGGTCAGAACATACAACGCTCCCTTGGAATACCCCGCGCGATGCAGCAGCGGATAGCCGATCGGACCCGCAAGGGCCGAAGTCTCTTCCCATGAATCATTCGTCAGGTAGCCGATCTGCGGAATCAGTATTGGCGAATCGATCGAGTGGACACCGCTGAACCCCGCCACAAAGTCTTTAACCAGCGCTTTCCGGCCGGAGTATTGCAGCTCCACGATGTCCTCGATCCCCTTGCCTTGAAGCGCGTTCAGGAGTCCCGACGTGATCACCACCTCTCTCCCGGCGGCCAACTGTCCTTTGATCTTTTCAACGATCGTGCCGTCATGTTTGGCCGATTCGCTCAGGAACACCACCTTCGCATCGGTCGGGAATTCGGGGACAAGGTCCATGGGAATGCCGATCATCCCCAGGTAGTTGTGGATGAAATCCTCGCCGGTCGAGTGGTACGGTTTGTAACTCTTCAATCCCACCGGCCGGCCGAGCTTGTCCAGAAACGTGTCAACTTGCTCGAGAGCATAGCCGGCCGCGCGCGCTATCGTGCTTGGTTTTACGCTCTCGCCGCTCTCCAGTTTGATCGGCTGCATCATCTCATCGAAGTCAAAGCTCGTTTTCTGGCCCTGCCATGGAGCCCGGTCGGTGTCGCGAATCGGGCGTTGCAGCTGTCGAATATCAAACAAGGTGATCTCGGGGGCCTTGGCGAACATGGTGAGGGCGAGCTGTTCGGCGTAACGGTCCATGTGATTCATCCCGCCGGTGTCAACCCAGCCGCCGCCGTTGCCGCCCGGCTTGATGTTCTCGAAATAGCGGAAGATCAGATAACCGTGGTATTGCTGCAGATGCTGGTTGCTGCGCACCGCATCGCGCGTCTCGGTTCCGGTGTAGATCCCATCGAAAATCTTTGGCTCGGTCTCAAGGTTGAAACCCAGGCCCTGAAAGTGCTCGTACCAGTTGGGGTACTTGATCACGATCTTGACCTTCGGGTTGACAGCCTTGGCCGGCTTGACGACCAGTTCCCGGGCAGCCTCGTCCATCAATGCGAGCCGGAAGTCGGTCCAGCTCCGGTTGCCCTTTGCCTTGATGCAGAGATCGCACTTGCAGCTGGTGAAAAAGAAGTCATCGAGGATGACTTCGTCGAACAGGCGGGAGGTGTACTCGACAATCTCACGTACCTTCTTCCGGTGTTCCGGGTTGGAATAGCAGAAGGTCTCGAACCGGTTCCTTTCATTGACCGTCAACGTGATCCCGCCGGCGGTTGTGATCCCTCGCTTCTGAAAGAAGTCCCGGGCAGCCGTCACGGTCTTCTCATCGACCACGATCAGATCCCGATGAGTCTCCAAGTAGATTTTGTCAACCTTCACCTGGCGGGAGATTTCCTCCCAGCGCGGGGTGAGCCAGTTGAGGTCGGCCATTTCCCGTACCTCGTAGGCTCGACAATAAACCGCCACCTGGAAATTCTTGTACTTGCCCGCCAGAACCAGAGGCGACGTAAGAATAGCGAGAACCAATAAGGGGTAAGTGAGTCTAGCTCCCATCGTACGAATCACGCAATCTCCTTTTGCTTCGTCGGAGTATACGGTTTTCGGGCGCGATAATTACAGCATCGGTTAACGTCGTTCCACCACAAAGACACAGAGAGAACACAGAGGAATGCTCCCTAAAAGGCTGACGGCTGACTGCTGACGGGCTGGCAACCGACGAACTCGATCACACCCGACTTCATCATCTCACCCAAACCTCGCCCAAACCTCCGCAATCCATCATCGTCTGTTTAGCGTCAAGGTAATAAAGTCAAAGGAGGTTCCATGACCATTTCTCGTTTCCTCGGCGTCCTTGGCGGAACCCTGTGGCTGGCGGCCGCGCAGGGTTATGGCGCCGCCTTCAGTATCCCGGTCGAATACCACAAGCTTTCGAACGGGCTGAAGGTCGTCCTGTCACCGGATCACACGGCTCCCACGGTGGTGGTCGGTGTCTACTACAACATCGGCTTTCGAATTGAGCCGAAAGACCGCACGGGATTTGCTCACCTTTTCGAGCACATGATGTTTCAGGGTTCGGAAAACCTGGGGAAGATGCAGTTCATTCGGCTGGTTCAGCAGAACGGGGGTGTTCTGAATGGATCGACCCGCTTCGATTTCACCAATTACTTTGAGATCCTTCCGTCGCACAAGCTCGAGACCGCGCTTTGGGCTGAGGCCGACCGGATGAGGGGGCTCGCCATCACCCAGGAAAACCTGACCAACCAGCAGGAAGTCGTGAAGAACGAGGTCAAAGTAAACGTCCTGAATGAACCCTACGGAGGATTCCCGTGGCTGGACATGCCGCAGTTCGCGAACGCGAATTGGTATAACGCGCACAACTTCTATGGTGATCTCGAGCACCTCGATGCGGCCACCCTGGACGACGTCAAAAAATTCTTCAGCACCTACTATGCGCCGGGCAACGCCGCCCTGGTCGTCGTCGGAGATTTTGACACAGCGGAGGCGCTTGGCTTCGTACGGAAGTACTTCGAGAAGATTCCGTCTGCGGAAAAACTTCCGATGCCTGATCTCACCGAACCTCCTCAGGACAAGGAAAAGAAGTTCTCGAAGGAGGACCGCCTGGCCACACGTCCGGCGCTCGCGTTTGCCTACCACATGCCGCCTCGGAACACCCCGGAGTATTATGCGATGGGTCTGCTCGACCAGGTTCTGCTCCAGGGTGACGACAGCCGCCTGGTTCAGGCTCTGGTTAAGTCAAAAGGCTATACCGGGACCGTTGAAGGGGGAATCAACCTGCTCGGGAACATGTTCAATTACAACGGACCGATGCTGTGGATGGCTTACCTTTTTCACGACAACAACGTGAAGCCCGACCAGATCATGTCGGCCGCAGACCAGGTGCTGACAGAAGTGCGCTCGAAGCCCATCACTCAGGCCGAATTTGACCGCGCCTTGGTGAAACTCAGGTCGTCCCTCTACGACGCTTTGTCTGGTTTCTACGGTTTCGGAAGGGCCGATCTACTCGCCAGTTTTGCGCTTTTTGACGACAACCCGGCCCGGATCAACAGCCTTGAGTCGGAGTTTCGCAAGATGACCCCCGCGTTGCTTCAAAAGACCGCGGAACGGTACCTGCGGCCAACTAATCGGACGGTCCTCACGGTTGAACCGAAAGCCGCGTCAGGGAAGGAGGGTCTATGACCAGAACAATACTCACAAGCTGTCTAGTCGTTGCCATGGGACTGGCCCTTCCGGTAGTCCTGGCCGAAAAGCAGGCGCCGCCGGAAGGAGGGACTCCGAAGGATTTCAAGCTCCCTCAGAAGGCGGTTTTCAAATTGGACAACGGGTTCTCAGCAACGCTCGTTCCTTACGGAATGCTCCCGAAGGTGGCGATTAGTGTTTACGTGCGCAGCGGGAATGTCAACGAATCGGCTAACCAGGTGTGGCTGGCTGATGTCACCGGGGACCTGCTTAAGGAAGGGACGAAATCCCGGACGGCCCAGAAGGTTGCCGAGGAGATTGCCGGCATGGGAGGCACGATCGCGGTGACCGTGGGGCCGGATCAGACGACAATCTCGACCGATGTCCTTTCCGAGTTTGCTCCCCGGGCGATCGAGCTTTTGTCAGACGTCTGCCGAAATCCGCTCCTGCCCGAATCGGAGTTGAAGAGGATCAAGAATGACCGGCTGCGGCAATTGAGCATTACCAAAACCACGCCGGACTCGATCACGCTCGAGCGCTTCCGGCAGTTGCTTTACCCTGGACATCCCTATGGGCGGCTTTTTCCGACCACCGAGATGCTGGAAGGCTACACGATTCAAGACGTGCGGGATTTCTACGCCAAGAACTTCGGGGCTGTCCGCGCCCGGGTTTACGTGTGCGGTCAGTTTGAGCGGTCGGCCGTCGAACAGGCGATTCGAAAGTCGTTCGAAGGTTGGGATAAAGGATCCGACCCGGTTCAAAACGTCCCGGCGACGACGGCCAAGAGGCAGTTCGAGGTCATCGACCGGCCGGGCTCGGAGCAATCGACCGTTTACCTCGGGCTCCCGGTCATCGCGCCCGGCAGTCGCGATTACATCCCCCTCGTTGTCACCAACTCCTTATTGGGCGGCTCCTTCGGGTCAAGGATAACGAGCAACATCCGCGAGCAGAAGGGATACACCTACTCTCCCTACAGTTCCGTTTCCAGCCGGTACCGGGACGCCTACTGGGCCCAGTTCGCCAGCATCTCCACGAATGTGACCGCGCCCGCGCTCACAGAGATCTTCCACGAGATCGACCGGCTGCAGGCCGAGCCTCCTTCGGTCGAGGAGCTCAAGGGAATCCAGAACTACCTGGCAGGGACATTTGTACTTCAGAACTCAAGCCGAACCGGGATCATCAGTCAACTGGCGTTTCTGGCCCTGCATGGTCTTCCGGACGACTACCTGACCGGGTACGTGAAGGCCGTCCACAGTGTCAAGCCGGAGGATGTCCGCCGTATCGCCCAGACTTACCTGCGCGATCAGGATATGACTCTGGTCGTGACCGGGGACAAGAGCAAGATGGACACCCAGGTCGGCGAGTTCGTCAAGAAGTGGGAGAAGGGGTCGGATTGAGGACCCAAGGGACAGAAGGGACAGAAGGGACAGAAGGGACACAAGGGACGATTCAAGGCCGCTTCTGTCCCTTGTGTCCCTTCTGTCCCTTGGGTCCCTTCTGGAGATGGGACTACGGCTGCCACCAACTTTGGTTTGGTCAGCGGTCAGCCGTCAGCGTTCCCCGCCATCAATATGAAACACCTCGCGCATCTCGCACGCGACCGGGCTGTTGTCAGGATGACAGGGCATCAGGTCTTTCATGTAGGCCCACCATTTTCGGCAGATGGCAGTCTGACTGATTAAGTCCCACTTTTCCTCGCTCTCCACTTCCAGGTAGGCAAAAAGCTGCAGACTTCCGGGATCCAGGAAGATGGAATAGCTGAGAACCCCGTGTTCTCGGAAGGTGTCTTCGAGTTCGGGCCAAATCGGTTGATGGCGCCTCGCGTACTCTGCCTCCTGTCCGGGGTTGACCCTCATTACCAGGGCTTTACGAATCACAGGTCTGCCGAGCTGAGTTGGCAGTGACTTTTCCTGAACGCTTGGTCGTTTCTCCAACACGGAATCAGAATGAAGCCAAGAACCGCCTGATTCAACCTGTTTTTGGTCCGACTGCAGTGTTTCGCTCTGCGAAAGAGTACAGGTTGCGAAGGACTGAGCTTGTTCGTGTTTTCGTGCTCAAATGCGCTCCCTGACTATGCATTCTGCGAGCCCGGCAGTTACGAGTGTCCGTTCGGCCCTCCGACTGCAAGAAGAGCTTGACGGTGAATCGGAACCCGGCTAGGTTATTCGCAACGCGAAAAGTTCGGAAGGGGGAAGGACCATGTCGCCGTCGGATCGCAGCCGGTACATAGTAAAGTCAATTGTCCACGCGTCTGAGGTTTTAGCCGCGTTTCAATCTTCTGGCGAAGTCGTGCGCCTGCGCGACATCGTCTCCCGAACGGGCTTTAGCACGAGCATGTGTTTTCGTCTGCTCTACACGCTCCACGAGTGTGGCTTTGTTGACAAGGTCGGGGAGAACCTGTACCGGCTGACTACGGAATTCCGTCGACGCCCGCAGTATCGCATCGGGTACGCTTCTCAAGGTCAACCGACGTCTTTCCCTCGCGAGGTCCTGGCTGGGTTGAAAGAGGCTGCGGAGCGGGAACAGGTTGAACTCCTGGTGCTCGACAATCGCTATCAGCCGAGAGTGGCTCTGCGCAACGCCGATCAGTTCATTCGGGAGGCCGTCGATCTGGTGATCGAGTTCCAGACCGATGAGTCGGTCGCACCGCTGATCGCTTCGAAATACCTGCAGGCCAACATTCCCTTGATCGCCGTCGATATTCCGCATCCGGGCGCGACTTATTTTGGAGCCAACAACTACGAGGCTGGGTTGCTGGGAGGCCAGCAACTGGGCCGGTTTGCGGCCAAGATGTGGAACGGGACGATCGATGAAGTGCTCATGATACAGTTGCTGCGGGCTGGCCCGATCCCGCAGGCCCGGGTGCGGGGCATGCTCGAGGGAATCCATCGGACCCTGCGTTTGCCGGCCACCTGTCCCACAGTCCTTGTCGATGGCAATGGTCAGTTCCAGACCGCTCTGACCCGGGTCCGCAAGCATCTCCGGGAATCGAGGGCCCGGCACGTCCTGGTCGGTGCTGCCAACGATCCGAGCGCTCTCGGCGCTTTGCGGGCGTTCGAAGAAGCGGGACGCAGGAACGATTGTGCGGTGGTCGGACAAAACGCTGAGCCCGAGGCGAGAGCCGAGATGCGCAATTCCCACACGCGGCTCATCGGCTCCGTAGCCTTCTTCCCCGAGAAGTACGGGGAAGGCCTGATTCGTCTGGGGCTGGCCATCCTGGCCGGCAAATCGACTCCTCCCGCGGTGCTGATCAAGCACCGCCTGATCACCCCGACTAACGTTGACCACTACTATCCGAACGACAGCCTCCTCGAGTCCCGGTGAAACAAGTAGCGGTTGCGGACGTAGACCCCTTCTCAGATGGGGAGAGTTTCCGTCAGTTTCGAGTCGTCAAACTTTCAAGGAGCAGCACCATGTTCAAAAGGACGAGTTTAGCTTTCTTTTTACTGGTTGTTTTAACCGGAATGGCTTTGTCCGCCCCCCCTGATTTCTCGGGCAAATGGGTCCTGAATAAAGATCAAAGTGAAATGCGAACCCGGGATGGCGAAAAACCGGACATTACCATGACGATCGAACAAGCGGCCGACACGTTGAAGGCGAAGCAGGAATCCTCGGTCGAGTTCATGAATCGCGAATACACCTACAAATTGAACGGCGAGACCCAGGAAGTCGCTGGAAGAGGTGGCCGTATGTCCAAAGTCACGCCGAAGTGGGAAGGGGATGTTCTGGTCGTGACCACAGTTCGCGAGGGCCAGCAGGGAACGATGACGTCAACCGAGCGCTGGCAGCTCTCGGCGGATGGCAAGACCCTTACGATCGCCGGCAAGAATCAGAGCTCGCGCGGCGAGTTCGAATCGAAGATGGTCTACCAGAAGCAGTAGTAAGTCGAGACGAAAAAGCACAGCGTCTTTGGCGGAGCGTTCGGGTGGCATCCAGCTGCCTACCTCCCGCTTCCCAGGCCGGAAAACCCGACACGCCCCGCCAAAGACGCTGCAGCTTCCCTCCAACACTGCAAGTCCAACATCCAACACAGCCGCAAGCGTAGCGTTTTGTGCGGAGCG
>RPQK01000357.1 GCA_003819755.1 Acidobacteriota bacterium
GGCCGGACTCTCCAGAGTCCGGCGCGTACATCGTGCAACCAGCCATCATCCACGCGCCGGACTCTGGAGAGTCCGGCCACGATAAAAGCCCGTCGACACGCTTGATTTTTTCACACCTTCTACAGCTCACCGCTGAATCGTGCCTCGTCAGTTGTCAGTTGTCAGCTGTCAGCGGTCAGCCGTCAGCGCACTACTTCTTCATCTCATTCAGCGCCGCCAGCACCGCCTTGCTGTCGCTCGGGGCGTCGACCTTGGAATTCACGTAGGCGATCTTGCCGTTCTTGTCGATGATGAAGGTCCAGCGCGAGGCGGTCACGCCCCGGTTGAAGTCCCGCTCCTGGCCGTCGACCGTCCTCTTGATCGATCCCCCCTCCTTGAGCGGCACGCCGAATGTCTTGGCGATGCTTCCGTCTTTGTCTGAAAGCAACGTGAAATTCAAATGCTCCATCTGCCGGAACGCTTTCAGGTTCTCGACGTCATCCCCGCTGATACCGACTATCTCGGCACCCGCCTGGCGAAGCTGCGACAGATCGTCTCTGTAACTGCACGCCTGCTTGGTGCATCCGCCGGTCATTGCGGCCGGGTAGAAATAGACGACGAGGAAGTTCTTGCCGACATGATCGGCCGAATTCCAGGTGTTTCCGTCAGCGTCTTTGGCTGAGAAAGACGGGGCTTTGTCACCGAGGTTCAGGGTTGCAGTGGTCTCATCTGACGCGAAAACTGCAGCCAGGCTGAAGATGACCAACACGACGCCGAGCAAATAACGACAATTAACCATAGGACCTCCGGGTTTGGGGGGATGTTTAAGAACAGTTGTACCACAAATTAGGTGGTCCAGGAGAGGAAGGGGGAGGGAACGAAGGCAGGCGAGGCGGATCGGCTTTATCGGCCGATCCGCCTGATTGACAGAAAGGTCAGACGGCCGCGGCGACCATGTCGCCAATCTCAGTCGTGGAAAAGCCCATCTTACCTGCAGCCTGGCTCTTCATCTTCGGGGTCGTCGCCATCACCGCCAATTCGACCCGGTCGCCGGCCTCGACCCACTTGGCGTTCGAGCGGTGATTGCCCGTTTCCCGGAGCAGCATTCCGAGCGCGCTGATGGCCGCGATTGGATTGATCACGTTCATGCCGGTGTATTTCGGCGCTGATCCGCCGATCGGCTCAAACATTGAGACACTCTGCGGGTTGATGTTCCCGCCGGCTGCCACTCCCATTCCGCCCTGAATCATCGCACCGAGGTCGGTGATGATGTCGCCGAACATGTTGTCGGTCACGATCGTGTCGTAGTACTCGGGGTTCTTGACGAACCACATGCAGCAGGCGTCGACGTGGTTGTAATCCTTTTCGATCTCCGGGTATTCTTCGCCGATTTCGAGGAAGGTGCGGTACCAGAGACCATGGGCAAAGGTGAGCACGTTGGTCTTTCCGACCAGGGTCAGTCTCTTTTTCCGGTTGCGCTTCCGGCAAACCTCGAACGCGTAACGGATCGCGCGCTCGACTCCCATTCGGGTGTCGCACAGAACCTGGGTCGCCACCTCGTGGGGTGTCCCCTTGAACTGGACTCCTCCCATCCCGCTGTAAAGACCTTCGGTGTTCTCGCGCACGACGATGAAATCAATCTCCTCTGGTCCCTTGTCTTTGAGGGGAGTCCAGACGCCCGGATAGAGCTTGACCGGCCGCAGATTAATGTACTGGTCGAGCTCGAACCGAAGCCGCAGGAGTAAGCCCTTCTCGAGAATTCCCGGCGCCACTTTCGGGTGACCTATCGCCCCCAGATAGATCGCGTCGAAGGTCCTGAGCTCGGCGATCTCTTCGTCATGGATGACCGGTATATTTTGCGAGTTAGGATCTCCGCCGGCCGCAAGGTACCGGTCACCACTCAGGCTGAACTTCTTGAGCTCGTATTTGAAACCGACTTTTTCCGCAACGACTTTCAGGACTTTCAATCCTTCTGCTACCACTTCGGGGCCTGTGCCATCGCCACCAATGACCGCGATTCTCATCTTAGGCTCATCCTTTCGTTTCCCGGTTTAAGCAAAGCTCTGAAGTTTACCATAGCTTTTTTTGAGAGCGAAGCGAGCCTTTGGAGTGCGGTGGCAGGGGCTGAAGCGGGCTTGCACAATCGCGGGTGAGGGGAGCTTTTATTGTGGCCGGACTCTCCAGAGTCCGGCAGCCGGAACTGAGTTCCGGCCAAAGGGAATGGTCAGCAGTCAACTAATTGCATTCTGGCCGGGCTCTCCTGAGCCCGGCTGCCGGACTCTGGAGAGTCCGGCCAGAGGCTCCCCGCACCCGGCAATTGTGTAAGCTCGCTTCGCCCGCACCCTACCTCGTCGTTAACTCTCGCAGCTTGGCGTAGACGACAGCGTCATCCGAGACGCCGCCGAAGGTGAAGGGGTAATGCTGATTCAGTTCGTCATGCATGAAGCCCCAGGAAGCTCCGTTGGCGACACATGCCTCGCCGGCAGCCGCCGCTTCGGCCCCGGTCTTGTCGTCTTCGTTGCAGACGATCGGTTTGCCAAATCGCTTGAGCGCCTGGATCCGGGCCGGGATCTCCGCAACCGGGGTGGAATTGAAGTGAGGCAGAAGAAAATCGGCTACCTTGCAGATTTCCTCCGGCATTTGGCCATCTCCCAGCCCGCTCGTCGACACCAGCAGGCACGGGAACTTTTTCTGAACCAGGCGGATCAGATCTACCTGACCGGCCGCCGTCTTCAGAATGGCGTGGTCAAAGCCTGGGTGATTGAATTCGTTGGCGACCTCCAGGAGAACGTTGGTGAATCCGCTTTTCTTGACCCACCCTGCCGCGTTCAAGAGCCCAGCCCTGACGGCTTCCTCGTCTTTCAGGAGTTGGTCCTGCCGTTGGTAAAAGCAGCCCAAAATAACGATCGCCCCGTTTCGGCTGCAAACGTCCAGGATGGACCGGAGGCGGCGTAGATAAGGGTCGCGCAACGACCCATCCGAGTTAAAAGCGGAATTAATCGCCCCCTCGTATCCCGGAAATCCTCCCTGGAGATTGAGGGTGAAGGCTCGAACGCCGGCGGCCACGTAGTCTGGAATCTTTTCGGCGAACTCCGTGGTATTCGCCTCGGCGTCGAAATCGGCCCGCCCCTGGTCCTCGAAGACGGCATTGACCATACGGACGTTCATAAGAAGCCCTTCGGCCCTGCTCCCCGGATAGGTCGGCTGTCGGTTGATCAACCAACGACCTTCTTCAATGGAGATCGCAGTCCCCCGAATCGGGCCGGTTACAGGGACTCGCGGGCGAACCGGATCGTCCGTGCCAATCAGAGGCGCGCCCAGGAGTAAGCTCAAAAAGAGTGCCGACATTGCTTTTTCGATCATTTGCGGGCATTATTCGACACACATGCATACCTGTCAATTCTCGTGGGAGCGCCTGCTTGCGGCTCGCACGATGTTCCGGTGGGCAGCGTTTGTCCTGATAGTCGTCGCCTCGAGTCCGACCGCCGCAGCCCAGCTGGTGCGGACACAAGGGAAGGTTGCGCGCGACCTGGTCTACAGGACGGTAAACGGGAAAAGACTGGCGCTCGACCTCTACGTCCCGGCGGAGGCCAAAGACGGGGACAAGTTTCCGGTTGTCGTCTGGATCCATGGCGGTGCCTGGCGCGCGGGTGACAAGAGCCAGTGTCCCGGTATCCCTCTGGTCAGCCGGGGGTTCGTGGTGGCGAGCATCAGTTATCGTCTGAGCAGCGAAGCGATTTTCCCGGCTCAAATCCATGACTGCAAGGCCGCTATTCGGTGGCTTAGAGCGAGTGCTGGCCGGTTCCCGATTGATCCCGACCGGATCGGCGTTTGGGGGGCTTCGGCAGGTGGGCATCTGGCGGCTCTGCTTGGCACGTCCGGCGACGTGAAGGCGCTGGAGGGCGGCCCGGACAATCTGAAGTACTCGAGTCGCGTCCAGGCGGTGTGCGATTACTTTGGGCCAACCGACTTCCTGCGGATGAACGATATTCCGGGAGCGATGGACCACAATGCGGCCGATTCTCCTGAATCCGCGCTGATCGGCGGCGCTATTCAGAAAAATCCCGACAAGGTGGCGCGCGCGAACCCGATAACTTACGTCAGCCCGGACGATCCTCCGTTCCTGATCTTGCACGGCGATCAAGACCGGACCGTGCCGCCGAATCAGAGTGAGTTGCTCCATGACGCGCTCAAGAAAGCGGGTGTGCAGGTCCGGTTGGGGATCGTGACAGGAGCCGGACACGGCTTCACTCCCGGTGCGGATAAGACGGCGTTCGCTTTTTTTGAAAAGGTGCTGAAGGGGAGATAACTTGACAGATCAGGTGCCCGACATTCTTGCAAGGCTCCAGGCCCACGCTTCATCGCGGCCGGACGAGGTTTTCCTTCAAGTCATGAAAGACGGCAGGCGGGAGACTTACTCCTACCGGGAAGTTGTGGACCAAGCCAGCCGCGTTGCCTCTTTTCTTACCTCGGCTGGCATCCGTCCGGGCGAAGCGGTTGGAATCCTGATGGAGAACCACCCCGTCTGGGGCATAGCCTTCCTTGGGATTCAATGGGCCGGTGCCGTCGCGGTCCCGCTCGATACCTTCCATACTCCTGAGACCTTGCGTCGGCTGATGAAGCATGCCGATTGCCGATTCCTCGTTTCCTCGGAAGGTTTCCTGACTCAACTGGCTCAAATCCGAGAGGACTGGCCTGGGGCTCCCCCGGTGCTGCTGAAAGGCCGCCACGCGGGCTCCGGCTATGCGGATTGGGAAACCGAGTTAAGTCGGTGCACCCCCTCGCCCGCGCACCTGAGACCTCCCGATGATCCGGTCACGATCATTTACACCAGCGGAACCACCGGCGACCCGAAGGGCGTGGTACTGACCGGGCGCAACATCTACGGGAACATCGCCAAGGCCCTGTCGTTAATCGAAGTTACTACCACCGATCATTTGCTCTCGATCCTGCCGCTGTATCATATCCTGAGTCTTGGCATTAATCTTCTGGTACCGGCCTACCGTGGCTGCAAGCTGACCTTTCTCGATTCCCTGGACCCGAATACGGTCATAAGGACTTTCTCGGAACAGGAAATCACGATCTTTGTCTGTGTTCCGCAGTTCTACTACGGCCTGCAACGTCGGGTGGAGGCGGAGATCGAGAAGCAAAGCTGGCTGAAACGCTTTCTGTTTCGCCGGCTGCTCGCGACGTCTCATTTCGCCAGGGAGACCTTCGACCTCAACCTCGGGAAAGTGTTCTTCGGACGCATCCACCGGCGCTTTGGCCCTGAGTTCCGCTTGTTCGCAGTCGGCGGCGCACGGTTTGACCCGACAGTGGAGAGTTTTCTGCGAGACCTGGGTTTTCAGCTTATTCAGGCGTACGGGATGACGGAATCAGGTGCCCTTATCACCATGATTACCTTGGAGGACTACGAGGTGGGTTCCGTGGGGCGGGCTTTGCCGGCAATCGACCTGCGTATAGACAATCCCGACGCGGACGGGGTCGGTGAAGTAATCGTCCGGGGGCCGAACGTCATGACAGGCTACTGGCGCAATCCCGACGCCACGAGCCAGACGATCGTCGACGGCTGGCTCCGAACCGGCGATTCGGGCTATTTGTCGCCCAAGGGCTTCCTCTACCTGACCGGGCGCCTCAAAGATGTGATCGTTCTAAGCTCGGGCAAGAACATCTACCCCGAAGAGCTTGAGCATCACTTCCAGATCAGGTGCCCGGAGATAAAAGAGATGTGTGTTGTCGGGGTGAGCGACGAGACTTCCGAGGGGCGGCGTGAAAAACTTCACGCGGTGATCGTCCCGGACTTCGAATACCTGAAGAGCCGCAAGATCGTGAACGCCGCCGATATGATCCGCTATTTGCTCGAGACGCACTCGCAGGAATTGCCGTCTTTCAAACGGGTCAGGAGTTTTGAAATCAGGCGCGACCCTCTCCCTCGGACCACGACCCGCAAAGTCAAGCGGTTTCAGGTCGCTAAGGAACTGGGGGGCCAGGGACCGTCCGCACCCTCGGGCGCGCAAGAGTCGGCCGAGCAGGAGACGGTGCCGGAAAACCCGATCGATGCCCTGGTGTTCACGCAAATCCGGCAAATGAAACGGGCCCCCAGAATTGACCGGGGAATGAACCTCGAGCTTGACCTCGGGTTTGATTCGCTGGAGCGGGTGGAGCTTCTCTCGAACCTTCAGGACGCTCTCCAGGTCCATGTCCCTGACGAAAGTGCCGCCGAGATCCTGACCGTAGGCGAGCTCGCCGATGCGCTTCGGGCGCGAGTCGGGGCCGAGGATTCGGGCGAGACCCGCGAAGCTGCCTCTTCCTGGCAGGAAATACTGGCAAAACCGCTCAGGGAAGACGATTCTGAGCAGCTCAGGCAGGTTCTTGCACCCAAACCTGTTGCCGAATTCCTGCTCTATGTCGCCGCCCTGGTGACGCACCTGCTCACGAAGGTTTTGTTCCGTTTCCGAGTCCACGGGCTCGAAAAACTGCCGCGGGAGTATCCATTCGTCATCTGCCCGAATCATTTGAGTTATCTGGATCCGTTCTTCGTCGTGTGCGCGCTCCCCTATCCGGTGATCAAGCGGCTCTTCTTTCTCGGATACTCGGACTACTTCAGGGACGGTGTTCTTGGTTTTCTCGGTCGGGCCATCAAGGTCATTCCGGTCGACCCCGACAAGCAGCTGCGCCAAGCCTTGCGACTTGCGGCCGAAGGGCTGAAGCGCCGCCATATCCTGTGCGTCTTCCCTGAAGGAGAGAGATCAATCGACGGGGAATTGAAGCCGTTCAGGCGAGGGCCGGCCATCCTGGCCTCGGAATTCCGCCTTCCGGCCGTTCCCGCCGCTCTGAAAGGCACGTTTGAGGTCTGGCCCCGCGGAGTGAGCCGGATGCGTTTTCACCCGGTTTCGCTCTGTTTCGGCGATCCGGTGACCCCGGCCGAGGGTGAAACGTACGAAGAATTCAACGCCCGCCTGGCGGCGGCGGTGCGAAAGCTGCAGTAGTTGCCACCCTAAAGGACCTCAAGGACCTCAAAGACCTCAAGGAGGTAACATTCGCATCGTCCTTGAGGTCTTTGAGGTCCTTGAGGTCCTTGAGGGTGGCAACTCTGGATAACAAAACCAGTCTCAGCCTGACCGACCGGCCCGTTTCGCCTCCAGCTCATCCAGCAAAGCAACGGCCCTGCGGACATGCGGAATGGTTATTGATCCGCCGACCACAAGGGCAATATTGAAGACTTCGTAGAACATTCCCCGATCCACGCCCTGATCATGGCATTGAATAATGTGGTAAGTGACGCAGTCGTCGCACCGAAGCACGAGTGAGGCGACGAGCCCCATCATCTCCTTGGTCTGGCTATCCAGCCTTCCGTTCTCGTACACGCGCCCGTCCAGATTCCAAAAACGCCGGGTTTCGAGATTTCCCTCGGCCAGGATCTTCTCATTCATCTCGCGCCTGAACTCTTCAAACTCTTCGAGTCTCCCCATACACACTCTCCTCGCCTTCCTTTCCGTGCCTTCCGCGGCTTTTTCTCCGCGCTTTTCCGCGGGATATTGTAGAGTATAGTAACCGACAGCGGAGGAGTGGCCGAGTGGTTTAAGGCGGCGGTCTTGAAAACCGCTGTACCCGGAAGGGTACCGTGGGTTCGAATCCTACCTCCTCCGCCACGAAACCCTCGCA
>RPQK01000358.1 GCA_003819755.1 Acidobacteriota bacterium
AGCATCTGGTTGATCCCATTCATCAGTTCCCGGTAGCTGCCCTCGAACCGGCCCGAATCGGATCTGACCTCCAGACGTCCGTCTTTGATCGAGGTCACGACACGCTGAAGCTCGTCGATCATTCCGTAAATGGACTTGTTGATAGTAGTGAAGTCGCTCGAGAGCACGTCGGCTTGCGAGCGCGGCCTGATCTGGTGCTCGCGGTCGTTGCGGCTCAGCGCCTCCGCCGCCCCGGCGACGTCTCGCATGTACGAGACGAGGTCTCCAAAGGAAGCGGCCAGATCACCAATTTCGTCGCGCCGGTTCACCTTCGGGGTTTGGCTCAGGTCTCCGGTAGCAATTCGCCGGCTGATCTTAACCAGTTCCTCGATCGGCCGAGTCACCGAACGCGTAATCGGCGGGATGAGCAAAACGAGGGCGAGGACGGATATAGTGATGATGATGAGGTGAATGCGAACCGATTCCTGCAAAGGTGCTTCGATCTCGTCCGACGGCACTCCCAGAACCAGTATCGCTCCTACGTCCCGGATCGGGCTGTAGACAAAGTACAGGTCTTTGCCTTCGTAAATGGCCTCGTCAATGCCGCTTTTACCGGCCAACATGTGCGACGCTGCTTCCTTTAGTCCGCTAAACCTCGTTCCGTCATCCTTGAAGTCTGTTATGCGCTTGTTGAGCAGCAGTTGCTTGTTGGGGTGATAAAGAAACGTGCCGTCTTGTCCCAACAGGAAGGGAACACACCCCTCGAAAAGCGGCAGCGAGCCTATGATTCGGTCCAAGGTCGCCAGGCTGATGTCAATGCCCGCCACCCCCAAGATTCTCTTCTGGTCGTCGTATATTGGAACGTTGTAGGAGACGTAGATCCGCTTGTCGAGGAGATCCAGGCTTATGTCGTAATCCGGCTTGCCCTTTTGGACAGTCCGGGCGTACCAGTCTCGCTTGCCCACATAATAATCCGGACCCGCCTTGCGTTCTTCGTGGTCGAAGTACTCCTGGGTCACTTCAGAGGCGAAAAAAGCCGATTTGATATCCGGGTCGTTGGCCACAATCGACTGCGCGAACTTGATGAGCTTGCGGTAGCCGGGATCCGAGGCGTGGTCTATTCCCCTCTGCCTGTTGTCCGAAAGCCATTCGATCAACTCTGGATTGTGGCTGAAGGAATTAGCTGCTCCCGCCTTTTCCCGGAGGAAGCTCTCGATCGACACCGAGATTCTCGCGACTCGTTCGAGCGCCTTGGCTTGGGTCTCGCGGATGAGCAGCTTGCGTGAGAAGACCAGGTTGGCGAAGAGGAAACAAAGTGAGCTTATCAGATTGAAGCTCACAAAAACGATGAGCATTTTGGTCCGGAGGCGGGTGTTAAAGAACATCACGCACGGATCTCCTCGCTGTCTGCGTGTTGGGGGCGGGCCGATTGTATATGGGGTACAAACGACGGTCAACCAGGAACTTCGAAAAGGAAGGGGGAAAGGGAAGGGGCGAAGGGGCGAAGGGGCGGAGGAGAAGGCAACCGAATATCGAATATCGAATATCGAATAACGAATGTCGAAGGAAGGTACCGACGGACCCTTCGTTCCTTCGACATTCGTTATTCGATATTCGATATTCGATATTCGGTTGCCTTCTCCTTCTCCCCTTCTCCCCTTCGCCCCTCCGCCCCTTCGCCCCTTCGCCCCTTCGCCCCTTCCCTTTCCCCCTTTCGTGGTACCCTCTCTGCCGAGGAGGCGTATGAGAGAATCGATCAACCGACGAAGCTTTGTGGGTATGGCCGGGGCGGCTGGCCTGGCTGCCCGGTTCAGTGGCCAGGCCACCGGGCAAAACCCGCCGAAGATTCATTACGCTCTTGTGGGCTGTGCCCATATCCACACCCCGGGTTTTGTGCGATTGCTGAAAGCTCGACCCGACGTGGGGGTCAAGTACGTTTGGGATCACGAGGCGGCGCGGGCGGTCAAGTGGGCCGGGGAGTTGGAGAGCCGGGCGGTGGAGAATCTGGCCGAAATTTGGAACGACCGGGAGATTTCGGGCGTGGTCATTTGCGCCGAGACTAACCGCCATCAGGAACTGGTGCTTGCCGCAGCGAAAGCCGGCAAACATATGTTTGTGGAGAAGCCCCTCGGCATTACCGGCCGCGACAGTCGGTCTATGGCCGAGGCCATCGAGAAGGCCAAGGTAAAGTTCACCACCGGTTACTTCCAGCGCTGTTCGCCCGTCAACCTCTTTCTCAAGGAGCAGGTCGGCAAGGGGAATTTCGGAGTGATCACGCGCGTGCGCGGGTCGAACTGTCACAGCGGTTCCCTGGGCGGCTGGTTTGATCAGGAATATCGCTGGATGGCGAACCCAAAAATCGCCGGGGTAGGCGCCTTCGGAGATTTGGGCACCCACTTGCTCGACATACTCATGTGGCTCATGGGCGAGGTTGAATCGGTGACGGCGGACATCAAAGTCGTTACCGGCCGATATCGAGACTGCGACGAATCAGGCGAAGCCTTGATCAAGTTCCGGAACGGAACGACGGGAACTCTCGCCGCCGGCTGGGTCGACGTGGCTGATCCCGTCTCCCTTCTCATCAGCGGCACTGAAGGCCACGCCGCTGTCATTAACGGGCAGCTCTTTTACAAGACAAGCAAGATCGAAGGCGCTGACGGGAAGAAACCCTGGACGGACCTTCCCAAAGGATTCCCGGTGCCTCTCGACCTGTTCCTGGACTCGGTCGTCGGCAAGCCGGGCCTGCCGCTCGTCCCGCCCAGCGAGGCAGCGAGCCGGGTCGTAGTGATGGAGGCGATGTACCAGTCGTCGCAAGGGAAGAAGTGGGTGAAAGTCGTTTGACCGGTTCGGGGTTCTGGGTTCGGGGTTTTCGAACTCAGAACCCCGAACCCGGAACCCGGAACCCCGAACCCCGAACCCCGAACCCGTTTGTGTGGTATAACCCTCGCTCGTGAAATCAGCCACTGACACTCCCGGTGTTAGTTCACCCCCCAGGCTCAAACGAGCCCTCGGCCTCTGGGACCTGGTATTCTACGGCATCATCATCATTCAGCCGACCGCGCCGATGCCGCTCTTTGGGGTCGTCAGCCACGAGGCTCAGGGGCACGTGGTGACCGCTATTCTCATCGCGATGGTGGCCATGCTCTTTACCGCCGTGAGCTACGGCCGGATGGCCCGCGCGTATCCGAGCGCCGGTTCGGCATTCACGTATGTGGGCCGTGAGATTGGCCCGACTTTCGGTTTTCTGACTGGCTGGAGCATGGCCATGGATTACATGCTCAATCCGCTTCTCTGCACGATCTGGTGTTCAAAGGCCGCCGGCAACATCTTCCCTGAGATCCCCTATGCCGGTTGGGCCGTTTTCTTCGCAGTGTTCTTTACCTCCCTCAACCTGCGCGGCATTCAGTCCTCGGCCCGCACCAACCGGTGGCTGGCCATTGGCATGGGGGTGGTCATTGTTGTCTTCCTCGGCTCGGCTGCCCGCTACCTGTTCGGTCTGGCGGGTCTGACCGCTTCTTCGTTCTGGCAGCCGTTTTACGATCCCGCCACTTTCTCGTTTTCGGCCGTTTTTACCGGCACGTCCATTGCCGCGCTCACATACATCGGCTTTGACGGTATCTCGACACTTTCCGAGGAAGTGCGCAACCCCCGGAGGAACATCCTGCTGGCCACCGTCCTCACGTGCCTGGTCACCGGGATTCTCGCTTCCATTGAAGTTTACGTTGGACAATTGGTTTGGCCGGATTTCAGGACTTTCCCCGATATTGATACCGCGTATGTCCACGTGGCCGGTCGGGTGGGGGGAAACGTTCTGTTTCAGGTCGTCAACTTTACGCTTCTGGTCGCTTCGATAGGTTCAGGTAGCGGTGCTCAGTTGGCTGCTGCTCGCCTGCTTTACGGCATGGGCCGGGACAACGCCCTTCCGAAACGTTTTTTCGGCGTGGTGGAGCCGAAGCGCAGGATTCCGCGCAACAACGTGCTTTTCGTGGGCGCGATCGCCTTAACCGGAGCATTTCTCATCACCTTCCAGATGGCTGCGGAGCTGCTGAACTTCGGCGCCTTTATCGCCTTTATGGGCGTCAATGCGGCCGCCCTTTGGCACTACTGGCTACGGGCCGAAGAAAAGAAGATGCGCTACCTGCTGCCGCCGCTTTTCGGCTTCGTGATTTGTTTCTACATCTGGCTGAATCTCCGCTGGCAGGCGCAAGTCGCCGGGGCGGTCTGGCTGGCTGTCGGAGTAATCTACGGCGCCATCAAGACCCGCGGCTTCCGGCGCGGCCTGATCAGTTTTGAAGTGCCAACGGAATAAGCAGAATTGACACTCGTGACCTCTCCGTTTAATAGTTCTCTCCATGAGAAACTTGACCGCTGCGGTGGTGGGAGCGGGTTTCATCGGACCAGTGCACGTGGAGGGTTTGATGCGGGCCGGTGTGCCGGTGGCCGGGATTCTGGGAATATCAGACGAGGAATCGAATCGAGCAGCCGCTGCTCTCAACCTGCCCCGGGCGTACCGCAGCTTTGCGGAGGTTCTGGCAGACCCTGAAGTGGACGTTGTCCACATCGCCACTCCCAATATTCTTCACTACGATATGGCCAGGCAGGTGCTGAAGGCCGGAAAGCACGTCCTGTGCGAGAAACCCCTGGCGATGAACACCCGGGAATCGGCCGAGTTGGTCGACGTGGCGCATCAAAGCGGGTTGGTCGCCGGCGTGAACTACAACATCCGTTTCTATCCCCTCTGCATTGAAGCCAGAGACATAGTCCGAAGAGGTGATCTCGGGGAAGTTTTCTCGATCTGCGGAAGCTATGCGCAGGACTGGCTGCTCCTTCGTACGGACTACAACTGGCGGGTTTTAGCCGAAGCCGGCGGCGACCTTCGCGCGGTGGCGGACATCGGGACTCATTGGCTCGACCTCGTTCAGCACATTACCGGGCTGGAGGTCGAAGCGGTCTGTGCCGATCTGAAGACAGTCCACCCGACCAGGCTGCGACCCAAAGGAGAGGTGGAAACGTTCAAGGGCAAGCAGGAAATCAGACAGGTTGAAACCGAACCAATTGCGGTCACGACGGAAGATTTCGGCTCGATTCTGCTTAGGTTCTCGACCGGAGCCCGCGGCTGCCTGTGGGTCTCGCAGGTGACTGCCGGGCGGAAGAACTGCCTGCGATTCGAGATCGCCGGGTCTCGAAGCGCTGTCTCCTGGTCGAGCGAGGACCCGAACCAGTTGTGGATCGGCCACCGAGAACGGCCTAACGAGGCGTTAATACGAGACCCTGCGTTGGTTTCCGAGGCGGCGCGCCGGTTCATCAACTATCCGGGCGGTCACAACGAGGGATTTCCCGACACTTTCAAACAGTGTTTCAGGGCGTTTTACGGATATATTCGCGCCGGTGACTTCTCGGCCGCGACGCCGTTCCCGACGTTCGAAGATGGCCACCGCGAGATCGCCGTCTGTGAGGCGATTCTCAGGAGCCACCGCGAGGCCAGATGGGTCGAGTTGAACAGCAAATGAGTTGAAAAACTTTCCACGAACCAACACGAACGAACACCCGGTTCAGCGCTCACCGTTCAGCGTTCGCCGTTTTCGGGTCCATGGTAACTGGCCTACCGGCACCAGGAACGGTGAACGGTGGACGCTGAACGGGGTTGGTTCGTGGATAAGGAGGACACCATTGAAATTCACCTATCGTCAGATTGCGAAGATGATCGACCATTCACTCCTGAACCCGATCTTGACCGATCGTGAACTGGAGCGAGGCTGCCAGGTGGCGCTCGACTACGATGTGGCGAGCGTCTGCATCATGCCTTATGCCCTGAAACGCTGTGCGGAGACCTTGAAGGGGAGCACGGTAAGGGCGAGCACCACGATCGGCTTCCCGCACGGCGGTCACACGACCGCCGTGAAGCTGGCTGAGGTCCGGCAAGCGCTCGAGGACGGCGGTGAAGAGCTCGATATGGTCGTGAATATCAGCAAAGTGCTCAGCCAGGATTGGACCTACGTTGAGTCTGAGCTGAAGGCGATGATCGATCTCACTCATTCGGCGGGGCAAAAGGTCAAAGTGATATTCGAGAACGCCTACCTCAAGGACGACCACAAAATCCGGCTCTGCCAGATCTGCGGTGGCCTCGGTGCCGACTGGGTCAAGACGTCAACGGGTTATGCCCCGGGAGGCGCTACCATCGACGATCTGAAACTGATGCGGGAATATTCCCCGTCGCACGTCCAGGTCAAGGCGGCGGGCGGCGTCAGGGATCTCGATAAGCTCCTGGAGGTGCGGGCGCTCGGGGTCACGCGGGTCGGTGCGAGCCGCACCGCCGAGATGCTCGATGAATGCAAGCGCCGTCTTGGGCTCAAGCTGTCGACAACGGGTGCATAATAGGGTCGCTATGAGTACGACAACGGCTCAAACTATTCGCGATTTTCTGGGCCACAGGAGCCTTGCTCTCGTCGGCTTCTCGAGGAGCGGGCGCAAATTCTCCAATTCGGTTTTCCGAGAATTGACCCAGAAAGGTTACCAGGTCTTCCCTATTAACCCCTCGGCCGAGCAGGTCGGGGATGTGAAGGTCTTCAAGAGTCTGAAGGACCTGCCCGAACGGGTAAAAGCGGCGATCGTCATGGTGCCGAAATCGGCGACGCCCGGCGTGGTGCGTGAGGCAGCCGAGGCAGGCATTGACTCCCTGTGGATTCAGCAGGGTGCAGAGTCCGCCGAAGCCCTGCAGGTCTGCGAGGAGAAGAATCTTTCGGTTGTCAGCGGGCGGTGCATCCTGATGTTCGCCGAACCAGCAATCTGGCTCCACCGCATCCACCGCGGGGTGTTGAAACTCTTCGGGCGGTTGCCGAAATGACCCACAGAGCCGCGTCGGGCGCGGCTCTGTAAATACTCCAGCCTTTACGGCATCTTAATCGAGTCATCAAACTGCATCTGAATTTCGGTGGTTTTCCCCGACTCGATCTTGATCGGGCTCGGTCCCTGGGTTTCGCCCGTCATATAGATCCCGAGAGGAGTACCAGACGGCGGAGGCCCAGACATCTCATATCCACCCTGCTTGTCAAAAGCTACCGCGAGGTAGACAGCCGGTATCGTGAACGTGAATGTGAACGTGCCCCCGTTTTCCGCAATCGACTCGTATCGGAGCGGCATGACCTGGCCCGAACTGAACTCCGGCGTATCAAACACGAAAACCCAGATCTTGTGGGTTTGATCGACCGTCCCTTCGCTCCCGGCATACTTGACCGTCAGTTTGAGCGTGCCTTCCTGTGGCTGGGCGTTCGGTTGAGCCTGGTCGGCCTTCGGCTGCTGCGCTTGGGTCTCCTGACCGAAGACCGGGACAGCGAGTGCCAGCCCGACCACAACTGCAAAAGCCACGAATATTCTCATCTTCGACATCGGTTCCCTCCTGTGCCTGATGACACGCAGTTTATGTCAGAGTGCGACTGTTTTTCCATTGTTTCCCGGCCAATGGCGCGCGCGCGGTGGTGAACGGCGTATTTCCGAGGATGAATAGCGGCACGGCGGGCACCTTGGGTTGATTTGTTCTGTTCTGCAAGCGATTCGTCCTTCAACAGATGCAGACACTCCCGGAGTCGGATCGAGTCGGACTCCGAGTGAGTGGTGAGCGATCATTTTCCTCGAGGGGCAAAGCGCT
>RPQK01000359.1 GCA_003819755.1 Acidobacteriota bacterium
GCCAAACGGCATCAGCATTGAACCGGATCGATTGTGCACAGGGGAAAGCGGCGTCGCCTCGAGGCCTGATAAAGCGTCGGCCTCTCGTTGCCGCCGCACTCCAAAATGGCCTGCGCCCCCGCGTTCGAAAAAGTAAATGGCATTGGGCGTCTCGCCTGCACTGGGGCGAGGGGCGTCCCGCCCCGTTCGCACCGGTGCGGGGATCGATGGCGCCAGCCGCCCGAACGGGGCGGGACGCCCTTTGCCCCAGTGCAGGCGAGACGCCTGCGCTCCCAGGGGCGCCTGAACTCCTGATCCCTGCCAAACGGGTCATATTCTGCCTTTTGTTCTCTTTTTTGACCTCAACCCTCCTCGCCGCCGATTCGCCCCGCCCCGCGACTACCCTGCGTGTCGCCATCGCCCAGATCGGAGTCGTCCGCCGGGCGGACGACAATCTGGCGAAGGTCCTCCAATACATCGAGAAGGCAGCCTCGGAAAAGTGCCGGCTCGTTGTTTTCCCGGAAGGCGCGCTACGCGACCTCGCAGCGCCCGACGATCCTGAGACCGTCGCCAAACTCCAAGCGATCAGCCAGGCCGCGGCCAGGCACAAGATCTACGTGATGCTCGGCGTTTTCTCCCACCCGCCGAGCGACCGCCGCGGTTCTAACTGGATGGTGGTTTTCGATCCTACAGGATCCGAAGTCTTCCGCTATACGAAGCTCTACGACCGGCGGGATGGCCGGCCTCCCGGCGTCTTCCTGATCGACGGCATTCCCTGCAGTGCCATTATTTGCGCGGACCGCTGGCTTCGGACCGTCGAAGAGTTGCCGATCATGGACGGGGCTCAGATTTCCTTCGAGCTTTCGGACAACTTCGGAAGCGAATGGGTGTCCGAGCTCGAATGGTACTGGTATGTCGGCCGTGCCCGCCGGAACAATGTCTGGGTGGTCTTTGCGAACACGGCCGCCGCTCCGCCTGAAGAAACGGACCGTCACGGGCACAGCGCGGTCGTCGACCCGGCGGGAAGCATCGTGGCTGCCTCTCGGGACGAACACGAACAGATGGTTGTCGCCGATCTCGAAGTGTCGCGCGCCACTCGGACCGAAGCGGAAAGGCGGCGGAACCACCCAGCATTCCGCCAGTTCTGGGAGACCGCACGCCTGGTCCGAGACCGGCAATGCGTCGACATTCCCTCCTGGCAACGGTACGCCTCGAGTGCCGTCGAAGTAACGGTTGCCGCGGCGCAGATGGACGTAACGAATGACCGAGGCCGAAATGTCTCCCGGATGGAGAAACTCATTCGAGAGGCTGCGACTCGGCACGCCGACGTCGTCGTTTTTCCAGAGTTAGCCGTCACTGGATCAGGTTCGGATCAGGTTTCCCGCACACGGAGCTCCGACCTGATGAAAACCGTGCGGAAAATCGAGAAGGCGGCCAAGAAGCACGGGGTATACGTGATTTTCGGAATGCCCGGCTACTGGCGGCATGAGCGCCGGAACTCCGCCTACGTCATCGGCCCGCAGGGGAAGATTCTGACCCGCTATGACCAGATGGTCGTCGACCGGCCGGAGCTGTTCCAGCCCGGATCGTGCCCGGCCCAGGCGTGGTTTCAGATAAAAGGAGTGCCGGCCCTCGTTACGATTGGAGGAGGAGAGCTGCTCTGGAGCGAGATCAGCGAGATGGCTGCCTTTGCCGGCGCGCAGCTGCTTTTTAACCTCTCCGCGACTGAGCCTGATTCGGCGATTGCCGCGGACTTTGCTTCATTTCGAACCTTCACCGCGATCGTGCAGCCCTCTGGATCAGGAGGTTCGACGATATGGGACGATCTCGCCGGCGCAGATGAAATTCGTGCCGCGGTGAGCCACGCCACCCTCCCGCAGCACGCCACTCTGCCCATTGAAACGGCTTTTGCCGCCAACTGCGTGGCGAAGGCGGGCAAGGGCGAAGAAATCATATATGCCACGCGCAAGGTGAATACTGAGAATACCTTCCGCGAAGACACTATCAACCCGCCAATGAAACCGTGGTACGACTTCGGCGCCCGCGTAATTACGGGCTGCTGGGAAAAGTAAGACCGACCTTCCCCCCAAGTACAGACGCCAAAAGCGCTGACAGCTGACGGCTGATAGCTGACTAAAGGCTTAAGGAAGCTTTAGTCAGCTGTCAGCCGTCAGCTGTCAGCGCTTTTGGCGTTTGTACCTGGAGAGTCCCTTCTTACACCCCCGACACCACCACGTCCTTGAAAACCAGGCTGGGGGTCAGCCAGCCGTATTTCCACGTATCATTGGCTGCTTCCACCAGTTTGGTCCAGAACTTCAGGTGATTGTCGGCGATGTTCATCTCGGCGACGGTTTGCGTCGGCTTTCCGTTTTCAAACAGGAAACCGCCGATGCCCACTGAAAAATCCCCGGTGGTCGAGTTGGAGTTCCCGCCGATGAAGTCCGTAACGAGGATGCCCCGGCCGAGGTCCTTCATAATGTCCTCGACCGATCGCTTCCCGGGCGGGATGATCAGGTTTGTCGGCCCGCCGATCGTCGGCTCGCACGCCATCTTCCGGCTGTAATACCAGTCGACATAGAAGTCCTTCAGAACACCCGCCTCGATGAAGGTCCTTTTTCGGGTCGCCATGCCTTCGTTGTCCCAGAGATTGCTCGACAAGCCGCCCACGATAAGCGGATCATCGACGATCGTCAGGATGTCCCCCGCGATCTTCTGTCCTTTCTTGTCCATCAGAAAAGACCTCTTCTGCTGAACATTGGGCCCGCTCATGGCGCTGATCAGTCCGCCCAAGACCCGGGGCACGCCGCGGTTCTCGATAATGATCGGCAGCGTCTCGGTTTTGAGCTTCTTGCCGCCGCGCATCGCCAGGGTACGCTGCGCCGCACTGCGCCCAATCACAGCCGCGTCCGGCAGTGACTTTACGTAACGGGAGACGGCAACATCGTACGCGGCCGGCCGGCGATCTCCTTCATCCTTGGCCGTCATTTCGGCGAACAGGGTGTAGTCGGTCATTTCCCGATACCCTTGGAATCCATTGCTTGCCACGGCCGCCTGCTCGGAGAATGAATCGCGGGTTCCCGCTTCGACCGAGATGACCGCCTGGCCACCCGCTTCCAGGCAGGCATTTTCGAGCGCCTTGACCAGCCTGTGCCTCTCCTCCGGACTAAACCTGCTGTAATCGGTATCCATCAGCCTGAGGTCCACTGCTGCCTGCCCCTGGTAGTACTTGGGATCAGGAAGGCTGCGATACTGATCTTTCGCGATCAGCCGAGTGGCGGCGACGGCGCCGGAAACGAATTCAGCGAGCGCGTTCTTGCGGAGATCCGCAGTGCTTTGGCCGGAAAACCGTCCGTCAACAAAAAGCTGAAGCGCGAGCGATTGATTCGTCGCCTCGGTAATCGTCTCCGGTTTTCGTTCCCGATAACCGATTTCCACAAATCGGGTGCGGGTCAGCCTCGCCCTGGATTCGTTTGCGCCGGCCTTCTTGGCCTGATCTATGACCCATGCGCACAGTTCCAGCATGTCTTTTTTCATAGTTAAGCTCCTTGTCGCTTGACTCCGCCTACCGTCATCGAATTAACCAGGATGGTCGGCAAGCCAAAAGAAACCGGAACTGCCTGCCCGCCCTTCCCGCAGGCGCCTGCTCCGCCTTCCGCCATTTTCAGATCGTTGGCCACCATGCTGACATTGAGGAGCATCTTGGGTCCGTTGCCCATGATGTTCATGTCCTTGATCGGGGCGCCCAGCTTTCCCTCTTCGATCATTCGGCCGCTCGAAACGTAAAAAGCGAAATCACCCTCACCGATCTTGACCTGGCCATTGGCGACGTCTTGGACGTAAATCCCTTTTTTCGCGCCCTTGATCACCTCTTCGGCTGTGGCCGGGCCGCCCAACATGTAGGTGTTGCGCATGCGGGGCTGCGGATAGAAGCGGTAGCTCTCCCGCCGTCCATTGCCGGTCGGCTTGATCTTGTAGTGATTGGCAGAGATTCGGTCGTGGAGATATGTAGCCAGTGTCCCCTTGTCTACCAGGACCGTCTTCTCGCTGGGAATCCCCTCGTCATCGAAGTTGATCGCGCCCATCTGCTTCGCATTCGTGCCGTCGTCGATGATCGTCACAAAGGGCTCCGCCACCTTCTTCCCGATCATCGTGCAATAGGTGGACGTTTTCTTGCGGTTGAAGTCCGCTTCCATTCCGTGTCCGATGGCCTCGTGGAGCAAAATCCCCGTTACTCCCGGAGCGAGGACAACCGGCATCTCGCCGGCTGGAGCCTGGACGGCTTCGAAGGCCACCAAAAGACGGCCCATCACCTCGCCGACCAGTCGATCGACGAGCTCCTCCGTGTAATAGGAGAAATCGCGACGCCCTCCGAAATTCCAACCCGCAGTTTCTTTTCTCCCGTTTTTCTCTCCCACGGCTGACGCATAGAGAAAGCTGCGAGGCAGGAGATCCTCACCCTTGTGACCGTCACTCGTAACAACAAGGATTCGTTTCTGTTGATCGTGGAAGGTGCAGCTGACTTTCGTGACGAGTTTGGACTTGGCAAAAATCTTGTCGTTGACTGACTGGACGACCGGCAGTTTTGTCGAGACGGGAACGGTCGTAAAGAGCGTTCTAACCGGATAGTAGTCCCCGGCTTTGACGGCTATGAACTGCGGTGCGCACTTGACGGCTGTTGAATCGGCTATCGTCGCAGCCACCGAGGCGGCTGCCAGCATCGACTTCTCGGTCAGGTCCTGGGTGAAGGCGTATCCCACTTGGTCGCCTTTCACGGTCCTGATACCGACACCCAGGTCGATATCCCCTGAGGCACGATTGACTTGTCCGTCTTCCAAGCCGAGGTAGTTGGAGATGGTGTGCTCAAAATAGAGGTCGGCGAAATCGCCGCCTTTGCTCAACGCGGTTTCGAGCAACTTCCGGCAGATGGCATCCGTAACACCGAACTGCGAGTCGAAGTAACCCTTGCCGTTCGCGTTGGCAACGAGGCCGAGCCAGGCGCCAGGCATGAGGCTAACCCCGCCCAGAGCTCCGGCCGCCAAGGCCCCTGTCTGGACAAAGTTCCGCCTTGTCATCTTTTTCATCATGATTGCTCCTTGTCAGGAATCTGACACAGATCGGTCCGAAAGCCTCGGACCAGACGAATAACTTCACTTGGGTCCTGGAGTCCTCCCTTCCCCTTCCTTCGACACCCCGACCTGTCATTTTTAGACTCAACTGTCTGCTGGAAAGTTGTACGAAAAGTGGACGGGTTGTGTTCCTCTATCTGTAAACTAACGTCATGAAGATCGGGTGTCGAATGATAGAAGGAGTGACGATCCTGGATTTGGAGGGAAAAATCAGGATCGGAAACGAAACCCAGGAGCTGCGCGATCAGATCCAGGGATTGAGCAGTGTCGGGGTGCGCAGCCTGATTCTGAATCTCGGGAAAGTGGTCGAGATCGACAGCTGCGGAATCGGGGAGCTCGTGGTCACCTACACGAGGATTGCGAAGTCGGGCGGCAAGGTGAAACTCCTCTCCTTGAATCCCCGCATTCACTCGCTGATGGCCATGACCAAGCTTCTGACGCTGTTTGAGGTGTATGACGACGAGGCTGAGGCGATCGCGAGCTTTGGTTAAGGACGGTGGGAGGGACTCCCACGACTTGAACAACCCAACCAAACGTCCTTCCGGTCCTTCAGGTCCTTTCGGTCGTTCGGGTCGTTCGGGTCGTTCGAGTCGTCGGAATACCTCTACTTGTACAGCTCCACTGCCGCCTTCTCGAACTTGTCCCCCGGCGTCCACGCCGGGCGTTCCGTTCGATTTGCGATCAGTCTTGCAGCCAGGGCATAGGCTTCGCAGAAGCGCTGCAAGTAAGCAAAATCGAAGCCTTCATCGGCTTCGTCAGCCGGGCGGTGGTAGTACTTCAGAATTTCCTCGCCGAAGGTTCTCACACCGGGGCAGAAGGTCGGCGCAGGTATCCCTTTCTCCGCAAAATTCCGGTTGTCCGAGGCGTTAAAGAACATCTGCAAGTCCGGGCCGCCGGCGAAAGCCTCGAGCCCGAACTGTCGGCAGCCGCTCTCGATCTCCGGTTTAGCCGTCGTGCGGTCAAGCCCCAATACGGTCACAATTGAAGTATCGGTGTAACCGGCGCCGTCATTATTGAGTACGAAAACAGTGTTCCGGAGCGGGACAGCCGGGTGCTGCACATAATAGGAACTGCCGAGCAGGCCGGCCTCCTCGCCCGTAAACCCTATAAAGACCACCGAACGGGCCGGAGGATTCGCGGACAGGGTAGTAGCGGCGGCCAACAGGGCTGTCACCCCCATGCCGTTGTCCCTTGCACCGTTGAAGATCGAGTCCTCCGGCGTGGCACCCGGGAGATCTCGCCCTGCGCCTATGTGATCGAAATGGGCGGTCAGAGCCAGCCATTCGTCCTTCAGCACCGGGTCGCGGCCCCGCAGCACGCCGATCACGTTCGCCGATGCCACGCTCTCAACCCTGGGTTCCGATAGTGTGATTGACGCGGAATGATCTCCGGGTGCACGCAGCTTCGACAGAAGCGCCCCATTGGAATCACGCACCAGCAAGAACGGGAGCCGATTTACGGCATCCTCTTCCTTCAGCGAGATTCGGGACTTCCCGAGGAACCCTTTCAGGCCGTCCCATCCTCCGCTGCTGTAAAGCGCGATGATCGCTTTAGCGCCTCGTTTTGCCAACGTCTCGCTGATTCCAGAAAAGGATTCGAAAAGCGTGTCCGGGGAGTCGACGCCGATGGTCGCAATCGCTCCAAGAAGATTCGTAGCTTCAGGGTCCTTCATCTCCCCCTTGATCTGGCAGCTCTGCGCTCGCATGACGATAAAGTCTTCATCCGGCCGAAGCCTGGTTCCAAGAATTTTTACTTCCTGTCTCGCGGGCGGCTGGACCCGTTCCAGAGGAACCGGCTGAAAGAAGTCGTTGAACCGGGCCGCCGGAGAGAGACCGTGAGCGCGGAAGTGCTCGGCAATGTACCGAGCCGCAACGTGATCCCCGTCAGTGCCGGTTTTCCGCCCTTTCAGTTCGTCAGACGCCAGGAATCGTAAATGTTTCTCGAGCTCGGCTTTCGAAACGGTCAGAGTGGCAGAAGAATCCTGAAAACCGAGAAGAACAGGTAGGATCAGCAGGCAAAAAAGAAGCGAAAGCGCATACCGTGCGCGGGAAGAAGCGTGCATGAGCAATTATCGCAGATAAAGGACGACGAGCGCGGGTCTCTCCCTGGGAGTGCGGCCGTCTCGGCGCCGCTGGGGCAAGGGGCGTCCCCGCCCCTTCCGGGCCTCCCGTATCAGCGACGGTGCCAAAGGCGCGGTCGGGGCGGGGACGCCCCTCGCCCCAGCGCCGCCGAGACGGCCGCACTCCCAGCGTTACTTGAACGAAATCTCAATCTCGAGGGTGGCGGGCTCGCTGTAGCGGCGATTTGTCTTTCCCACCATCGTCGAAACAACCTGGTCCAATTCGGGGATCGAGGGGCCGGTCACCTGCCTGATCGCCGTTATCTTTTTCTCGGTGGCGGGCGTCAACTGGTAAGACACAGTCGTCTCCCATGGCGTCGCATTGATCTACTGTGCCATGGAAAGAGTCGGCTGTGACCTCGACTGAGGAGTCAAACCTAAA
>RPQK01000360.1 GCA_003819755.1 Acidobacteriota bacterium
AAAAGCCGTGCTGCACGCGCGAATCGCGGCGGAGGGTAGGTCCGGGAATCGCAGCTGGTCCACGGATTCAGCAGGATGTAATCTTGGCGGAGATCAAGCCCGGCCCCGGTGGTCACCTTGGCGAGAGACCGCCGCGCAGATCGCGGTATCCGGACAAACAGGCTTTGATCTGCGACGGCGAGTCCCAGCGACTCGATCAGATGGAGATTTCTTTCCGCTTGGTTCATCTCGAAAGATGATGCCGGGAGGACCGGCCATCGCGGCTCCTGCGATTGCCCGAAAAAGTGGGGAATACCCGCCATCGCGCACACGAAGGCCGATGGATGCGGGCTCTGGCTGAAGCTCGTGAACGCCAGAGCCAGGTCAAAGCCCCAGCCGCGCAGAAACTCGACCAGCTCGAGCTCTCTCTCGGGCCTCAGCTCGGGCTTTCCGATGTCCTGCCAGAGCGCGCGCCACGAGATGATGTCGTCCAGCCAGGGAAGAAGCGGCGCCGCTTGCGCGCCGGCCGGGCTTGCCATCAACACGAGCTCGGCGCTCGGCAGGTTCTGCCTGAGGGCTCTCAAAGCGGGCCCCAGCATGATGACGTCGCCGATATTGTCGAGACGCATCACGAGAATCCGCCGGACGCTGCTCAGATCGACAGTCGTTTGATCCATCACTCGTCGATGTCCGCCTGATTGCCCGCCGTGGTCCACTCGTCCATGCGTTTGTCCAGCCCGGGCTTCTCTTGCAGGCTCCCGTTCCTCGGAGTGTGAGTCGAAAAGACGCCGGGAGGAATGCTTAGATCCATGATAACCGCATTCCTCGACTCCCACTAAGCCCCGGTTCTGGTAGAAAAATCTTTCAGCCGGCGGTCGAACAGGGGCAGAAACCGTTATCATGTCCGACGGCCGAGTTGTAGCGCCGGTGTTCGATGGAGGAGGAGAGGAAGCTTATGGATCGACGTGAATTCCTGAAAACGAGTCTTTGGGCGCCAGTGGCCGTTTCACAAGCTGCCCAATCGCCAAGTCCCGACGGGAGTCTGGTGGTGTCCGTCCTGGGAGACTCGCCGGGGGATGCGACCAAGGCTGCGGTGCGGGCGCTTGGCGGGATGAACAAGTTCATCTCAAAGGGCAGCGTGGTCATGGTGAAGCCGAACCTCGCCTTCCCGCAGCATCCCAAAGTGGCAGCGACGACGAATCCTGAAGTGGTCAAGGCGGTGATCGAGATGGCGCTGGAAGCGGGCGCGGCAAAGGTCATCATCATGGACAATCCCGTCGGTCCTTGGGAGGGGCCGTACAAGAGGTGCGGAATGCAGGAGGTGGCGGCCGCGACCGGGGCAGAATTGCGTCCACCCGACATGAAACGGCTGGTCAGTCACGACTTCAAAGGCGCCGCGATGATGAAGGGCTGGAGGATCTTCAAGGATTTTCTCGAGGTCGACGCTTTCATCAACGTCCCAATCCTCAAGACCCATTCATTCACCGATCTGACCATAGGGATGAAGAACCTGATGGGAATAATTGAAAACCGGGACATGTTCCACGGGCGGGATATCGGCAAGCGGCTCGCGGACCTGGCCTGCGGATTCCCGCCTCGCCTGAACATCGTGGATGCCAACCGGGTGATATCGGCCGGCGGCCCGATCAGCGGGAATGTCATCGAACCCAAGACTGTCATTGTCTCCGCGAATATTCTCGAGGCGGATGTCGTCGCGGCCGCCCTCCTGGGCCGTTCGCGCAAGTCTATCCCCTATTTCGATCCGGCCTTCAAGAACGGCATGGGGCAGATTGATGTGAAGAAGATCAATCTGAAGAGCTACAAGCTGGGCGCCTAGGAGGCGACAGGGTGACACGGTGACGTGACCGGGTGACAAAGTGACAGGATGACAAGGTAACCAAGGTGAAAAGGTCCCTCGTCACCTCGTCACCCCGGTCACGTCATCTTGTCACCCTGTCACCCTGACGCTTTTCGGGCCTATAATAGCCGCCCATGAGCAGGGAGCTGACCACTCGGCGTTCTTTCCTTAAAGGCACTTGTCTTGCCGGCGCTTTCCCGACGATCGTATCCCCATTCGCCCTCGGCCTGAACGGCTCAGTGCCGGCCAGCGATCGGATTGTGATGGGCATGATCGGGGTGGGAAGCATGGGAGGCGGCCATGTGCGGGCATTCCTGACGCACGCAGATGTCCACGTGGCCGCTATCTGCGACGTCCGCGAAGAGCACCGAAACAGGGCGAAAGAAGCGGTTGACGCCAAGTACGGAGACAAGGCGTGCAAGACGTATAGCGATTTTCGCGAGTTGCTCGCCCGCCGGGACATCGATGCGGTTCTGATAGCTGTTCCGGACCATTGGCATGCGCTGATCGGCATCGAAGCCGCCCAGGCGGGCAAGGACATGTACTACGAAAAGCCGATGGCCCGGACGGTGGCTGAAAGCAAAGCAGCGCGTTCAGCCATCCTGCGGCACCAGGTTGTCTTCCAGTTCGGCACGCAACAGCGCTCGAGCTATAACTATCGATTTGCGGCCGAGTTGGTGCGCAACGGCCGGATCGGCGAGCTGAAGACGATTATGATCGGCTCTGCCACCTCTCAATTCGTGCCGAACCAGCCCGAACAGCCGGTTCCACCTGGTTTTGATTACGAGATGTGGCTCGGTCCGGCTCCCTGGGCCCCGTACACCTTCGAACGGTGCACCAGGAACTGGACCTTGATTTATGACTATTCGCTCGGCTGTGTCAGCGGTGCATGGGGCATCCATGACGTCGACATCGCGCAGTGGGTGTTGGGGACTGACAATACCGGCCCCGGCGAAGTCGAAGGTTGGGGCGTTTTCCCCAAGGAGGGACTCTACGATACGGCGACGGCCTGGGAGGTCGAGCATAGCTATCCCGGCGGTGTGAAACTGATTCACATGGACATGCGGACCGCTCTTAAGAAGGCAAAGCAATTCTCGCTTCACTGGATGGGAATGCTTTTCGAAGGGACGGAAGGCTGGATCTATGTGAGCCGGGACGGCGTTCACACGGAGCCTGCGTCCTTGTCCAAAGTGGTCATCGGCCCGAATGAAAAACAATTCCCGAAAAGCACGGACCACCGCAGAAATTTTCTGGATTGCGTCCGCACGCGCCGACAGCCCATATCACCGATCGAGGCGGCCGTACGATCGGACACCGTCTGCCACCAGGCGGATATCGCCATGCGGCTGAAGCGCCGCTTGCGCTGGGATCCTGTTGCCGAGCTGTTCGTCGGGGACGAACAGGCCAACCGGATGTTGTCCAGGGCTATGAGAAGCCCGTGGCATCTGTAGCACCGCTGGTTGCATCATCGACGATTCATAGGAATGCACATGAAATCATTACTGACTATCACCGCTCTGCTGCTGATTTCGCCCTTGCTTCAGACTCCCGACCTTACCGACCAGGTTACCGCCGAGCAACGCCAAAAGATCGAAGCCGCTTTGCCTGCCAAGGCGCCGGCCGTTCCTGCCAGGCCACGGAAACTGCTGGTGATGGCCCTGAACATCAGGGACGGCCAGGTGACGAAAGGACATGCTTCGATCCCGGCCGGCAACCTGGCCCTGCGGCTCATGGGCGAAAGGACCGGGGCCTACCAGGTCACTTTCGGCGACGATGTCAATGTCCTTCGCCGTGAGAAACTCGCCGAGTTTGACGCCATCTGTTTCAACAATACCGTTGGAGTGCTGACGGAAGATCCCGAGTTGAGGAAGTCACTTTTGGAGTTCGTAGCCGGGGGAAAAGGCTTCGTCGGGATTCACGCCGCAGGCGCGACCTTCGTTCAGTGGCCCCGCTATGATCAGTTCCCGGAATTTGGCGAGATGCTGGGGGGCTATGAAAATGGCGGACACCCGTGGAAGCCCGATGAGACGATCGTCCTTCGAGTGCAAGATCGCAGCCATCCCGTCAATCGGGCATTTCAGACGGACAGCTTCGAGGTCAGCGATGAGGTGTTCCAATTTCAGGCGCCTTACTCGCGCGAAAAGCTCCGCGTCCTCCTCAGCATTGATACGAACCGGAGTGACATGAACCCGACCCGACGGTTTTTGCCCGAGAGATTCGCGGACCGCGACTTCGCGATCAGCTGGATCAAGACGCAAGGGCGGGGAAGAGTCTTCTACTCTTCGCTTGGCCACAACCCTCACATCTTCTGGAATGGCCCGGTCCTGGCGCATTTTCTGGCCGGGATCCAGTTCGCTCTGGGCGATCTCAAGGCGGACACGACCTCGATCCCTGCTCCGCGCGGAGGTCAGTAATGACGAAGTTGCGAATAATCTCGAGCCTTATGGCCTGCCTGTTCGTAGTTCCGCCTTCAGGCGGGCCGTTGAGGGCGATCGCCTCAAACGGGATCGATGATCCAAAAGCTGCTGAGCTTTCCAAGCTCCTGGGGGCCGTCGCTCAGTACGAGCATGGTGCCAGCCGCGAAGTGCTTGAGGATCTCTCTGAGTACGTGCGCCCGCGTCTCGCGGACAAGAAACAGGTTTCAGCACTTGAAAAGGCTTTCATCCAGTTCCTGGATTCGTCTTCCAGTGTTGCGGGCAAGGATGTGATCTCGAGACACCTGGCCGTTATTGCGACTGACTCCTCTGTTCCGGTCTTGAGGAAATTGCTTCAAAACCCGTCCACCTGCGAGATGGCTCGCCTGGTATTGGAGAAGATCCCCGGTGAGGCGGCCGACAAGGCCTTCCGGGAGGCCCTCCTGACCGTGGGCTATCCGTATCGGGTAGGGCTGATCGACAGCATCGGTTTGCGACGCGACCGCAAGGCGGCCCGGCTGTTGGCTCCTCTGTTGTTTGTGTCTGATACCGCAGACGCGGCGGGCAATGCCCTGGCTCGTATTGGGGATCGGGAGGCGGTCGACGCTCTGCTTAGCGCCAAGACGACCGCCGACGAGAGGCGGAGAGCCAAAGTCCAGGAGGCCCTGATGAACTGGGCCGACGAGCGCATTGCCGAAGGAAAGAACCAGGCCGCCTACCTGATCTACCGAGACGCCGTGTTCGCGAGCGAACCGGCACAAACCAGGGTCGCTGGGCTCGCTGGTCTGTGGAAGGCGGCCGGAGTGGCTGCCGTTCCGACCTTGTTATCGGCTCTGACGGGGGGCGACGAACAGGTCAGCCGAGCGGCCCTCAGGCTTCTTTTTCAATGCCAGTTGCCGGATGTCACCCGCCACCTGATCAAAGCATACCCGGACCTCCCGGAGTCAGCGAAAGTGCAGCTCCTGGCGGGCCTCGCCGACCGCAACGACCGCAGTGCATCGTCTTTTGTGAAGGAAATGGCGAAGAGTGGTTCCGATCCTGTCCGTGCGGCCGGCCTGCAGGCGCTCGGGCGTCTTGGCGATGCCTCCTGCATTCAACTCCTCGCCGGGACGGCCGGTGAATCGTCCGGGATCGTTCAGCAGGCGGCCCGTGAGAGTCTGTACAGAATGCCGGGACAAGATGTGGATCGAGCAATTGTAAAGGCGCTCCCCACCGCCTCGCCCCCGATCAAAGTCGAACTGCTGCGAGCCATCGGTGAGAGGGGCACCCGCGAGGCGTCGCCGGCGTTGGCCGAAGCCATCCGAGACCCGGGACCGGAAGTCAGGCGGGAAGCCCTGAAAGCCTTGCGCGAGGTGGGCACCGAGGGGGATCTCCCGGCGCTCCTCGCGTTCGTCGCCTCCACCGAGGAACCCGGCGAGCGGACCGAAGCCGCGCGCACCCTCGCATCTGCGTGCCGGCGCTCCGGAAGCGGGGTGAACCAGGTGGTTAACACCTGCTCGTCGTCAACCCGGCCGGAAGTCAAAGAGGCTTTGGTGGGAGTGCTGGGGGGCGTCGGGAGCAAAGAGGGGTTGCCCCTCTTGAAGAAGGCGCTGAACGATAGCGAAGTGACCGTCCGGCGCGCCGCGATCCTGGCTCTGGGCGAATGGCCGGACGCCGAGCCGATGCCGGATCTGCTGGCTGCTGCTGCGGCGGCCGCCTCGCTTCCGGCTCATCATGTGCTGGCCGTTCGCAGTTACTTGAAACTCCTGGCCCTGCCCGCCGAGCGGCCGTCCGCCGAATCGGTGCGATTGGTTGCCAAGGCGATCGACACCTCCCGCGATCCGGAGCTGAAAAAGGCGGCGCTGGCGATTCTGCCGCGATTTGTCTGCCAGGAGGCCGTTGAGTTGGCCTCGTCGGCCGCCACCGACCCCGCTTTGAAAGCCGAAGCCGACCAAGCCCTCGCGCGCCTGAAAGACGCTCTGGCGTACCGGTAAAAACCTGAGCACCGAAAGGACCTCAAGGACCTCAAAGACCTCAAGGACGGGAGAGTTCGGCAGACCTTGGCGTCCTTGAGGTCCTTGAGTTCCTGGAGTTCCTGGAGGTCCTTGAGGTCCTTTCTTTCCGCTTGCCATACCTCGCCTCGCGAGGTATTATGCCTCGCGAGCCGATGTATCAAGAAAGGCTCGGGAGGTACTTGCAATGGAAAGGGACTTGCTGCGGGCGGTGATCGACCCCATCATTTTGAGCCTGGTGGCTGAACGGCCCCTCCACGGGTACCAAATCGTCAAAGAGGTGAACGACCGATCGAACGGTGTCTTTCGTTTCAAAGAAGGGACACTTTACCCCTGCCTGCATCGCCTGGAGGCCGCCGGCTGGATCGAGGGTCGTTGGGAAGTGGCGGATACCGGCCGGACCCGGCGTTACTACGAAATCACCAAGAAGGGCCGAAAGGTCCTGAACGAGGAAGCCGGGCAGTGGAAGGCTCTTTCGACTGCGGTTAATGCGCTCCTGTTGTCACACGTTTGAGGGACGTCTATGGACAAGCGACTTGAGCAGATCGCACAAGAGGCTGCTTCCTCACTCCGTGATGACCCCGAGCTGGCCCGGGAAGTGGGAGAGGAACTGAAGGACCACCTGGCCGATGCCATCGAGCACTACGAGGCTGAGGGTGTCCCGCCTTCAGCCGCGATCGAGCGCGCGCTGCTCGACTTCGGATCCCCGGTAGAAGTGGCCGCGCGGCTCCAGGAGGCAAACCGGAGGCGGATGGGGCTCCGGGCGCTGATCAGACTCGGGCTGCGCTGGCTTGCGGTTCCGGCCGCCGTGGGCATAGCTTGCTGGCTGACCGTCTCTGCTGTGGACGATTTGGTCCATTTACCGTGGGCGCAACATTATGCTCCGGGCTTCTTCGGGCTGGTCGGCGGTCACCCGGCGGATCTTATTGACCGGCTGGATCTCAGCCGGGAACAGGGACTGTTCTTGACCGGAGGGGCGTCCGGGGAAGCCTCCTCTCGTAATGTCGTTTACTTCGCGAACTATGCCAGCCGCTTGGTGAGCGGCGCCGGAGACGTCGAAAAACGCCTGCAGGAACTGAGCAAGGGGTTCGAATTGGACCCGCAGAATTCGCGTTACGACTATCTGGTTGCATCGGTCTTGCTGGAACGAGCGGTTCAACTCCAACCTCAGTTTGGTGCTTTTGTTTCTCCAGAAGAAATCTCTCTGTCGGTGGTAGATCGCGCTGCCCTCGAGCGGGCTATGGGCTTTGCCCGAAGCGGCCTCCAAAAGGCGGAATACAGGAAGTACCAGCTCGAGATCCTGGAGGAGTGGCTCACACTGCTTCCTTGTGACAGCTGGACTGACCAGCTTCTCCGGCTGCG